>NZ_CABTZZ010000012.1 GCF_902489465.1 uncultured Varibaculum sp.
CAAGGGCGTTGCGGCGGGGGAGCCGGAAATCTCAGGGGAGCTGCGTTGCGGGGGGGGGTTTTTTGTGTTTTGTTGTATTGCGGGGGGGGTGGCGCCGCTGACCGCCCCGCCCCCCCGACTCTTATTTTTCGTTCGTTAGCTAAATCGCGCTGGCGTTAGCCCGGCACTAGTCCAATCCTTAGGTGGGAAGAAATATGGGGAGCTAATACCCGAATGGTGCGTCCTCTTCTATTCAGTTTTTATATGGTTTTTATATAGTGCTCATTGGTTAATGTAGGTCTGCCAATGAGGGCAACCTAGTAACGAAAAGGCTAATGATAAATGAAACTAGAAAACCGGGTATTTGCGCATCGGGGGTTAAACACTCTAGCTCCCGAAAACACCATGTCAGCGTTCAAAAAAGTGGTTGAACATGGGCTTAACTGGATTGAAACCGATGTTGATATTTTAGGTGACGGCACTGCCATTATTTGCCATGACACCACTTTAGATCGCACCACCAACAAAACTGGTGGTTATTATGAATTAACTGCCAAAGATTTACCCAGCATTGATGCCGGTAGTTGGTTTAGTCCCGAATTTGCGGGGGAACCTTTACCAACGCTCCATCAACTGGTGGATTTCATGAACGAAACCGGACTGAACGCCAATATTGAAATAAAGTCGAATGAAGCGGGAGCCACCATGACCCGCCAGCTCATAAAGGCCGTAATCAGGGAACTAAAACGTCTAGACGGACCAGAAGTTATTGTTTCTTGCTTCAACCATGTACTACTATCCGAATTCCACGCCCTTGCCCCAGAGATTCCCCTGGGATGTCTCTATGAAACTTGCGCCCTCTACGATGATTGGCGCTCAGTGTTAGAACTGGTGGGGGCTAGCTATATCCACCCCGAGGACACCGGTTTAACCCGCGAAAAAGTGCGGGCATTTAGAGATGCTGGTTTTGGGGTAAACGTGTGGACAGTGAACTCTCCTGCCCGGGCTAATGAACTATTCAATTGGGGCGTAACCGGGGTATTCACCGATACTGCCCACCTGATTCCTCCCCGTAAATAATTCAATCAATCGACTATTTACCCCCAAACTCGGTTATCTATCACGAGTTTCAAGCAACCAATAAATATATCAACCAAATCAATATGATTTTCCCTTAAATGAAAGGAAAAATATGTCTACTACCGAGACAAAAACTTCGCGCTGGCCGCATTTTTTGAGTCGCGGAAAAATAGGTTCTTACCTGACAGTAGTTATGTCAGGTCAGATTCCCTATTCCTCCTTTGAGGCTTTTAAGGGCGCTTTACTGTTGCCCCTATGCGCAATGCTTGGTATTACCGAAGGCCAATTCGGAACCCTGATGGGTTGGATTGGGATTGCCATGTTCTTATACGTGCCGGGCGGTTGGATAAACAATCGTTTCCAAATCAAGCATATTTTGATTGCCTGGTGCGGATGGCGACTGGTCACCTACATGATTTTATTCCTGGTGCCCAACCTGTCGTTCAAAGTAATGATTGCTATTGCCATTTCCTGGGCGGTATGGGATGCCATCGGCTGGCCCGCCGTAGTGAACGGGGTTTCTTTCATCACCTCTGACGAAAACAGCAAAGGACGCGGCCTGGCCATGGGACTTTTGGAAACCATTCGCCGCGGATCAGAAATGCTGATGAATCTACTGGTAGTAGGGCTAATTGCCTGGCGCCCAGATAATAAAGAAACCATCATGTGGATTTTTGCTATGGCGTACGCACTATTGCTAATCCCCATGATTATTGCCCTACTGAAGATGGTTCCTTCCAACGCTATTGCTCACGAGGAATCCCACTCGGATAATCTCGCCGCCCTAATAGGTCTCGGTAAAGTGCTAATGCGTCCCAGGGTCTGGCTAGCTGGACTGGCCGCCATGTGTGTTTACTGGGCATACGTTCACCTGATTTATGCTTCCGCCCCCTATATGACTATCGTTTTCAAAGCCTCAGACGGCGTTTCGGGTGCCTTTGGTATCTTCAACACCGGTCTAGTCGGGGTATTCGCCGGTTTGGTTTCGGGCGTGGTAGCTGATTACATTTTCAAATCATCTACCGTCATGATGGGGGTTTCCCTGACAGTTACCGCTATCGGTGCAGGTCTGGTCTATGTTTTGCCGGTAAATGAATCTGCTATGTGGATTTCAATGATTCTGCTTATGGTGATGGCAATCGGGGTTTTCATGGGTAAAGCCGTTATTTTAGCCCCAGTAGCTGAGCTACATTTACCAGCAGCTATTAACGGATCCGCAATGGCAGTTGGCTCTTTCCTAGCTTATGCCCCGGTTTTCTGGGCAAATCCCTGGGCAGGCAAGATTGTTGAACAAGCCAATAAAGCCAGTTCGATGGAAGCGGCAGCTCCTCTATTTGGAAAACTATTCCTGATAACCATTTTGGTTTCAGCTTTCGGGGCAGCTTGTGCTTTCACCCTTGCTTTCTTCAATAAAAAAGCTGATAACAAGGTAACAGAAGCGGCAAAGCTCGAAACCGAATAAAAAGATTCACTAATCGGTTATTGAATCTATAGCTTAAATAAATTGTGTTTGGGGGTTTCGGATACTAATCCGAGACCCCCAAACTTTTAGAAACCTACCTGAACTGGTTCTTCGACCAGTTCAACCCCAAATTTTTCCCACACCCCGCGTTTAATCGTGGCTGCCAACTGGGCAATATCAGCGCTAGAAGCTGAGGCGCGATTAGTTAACGCCAAGACGTGTTTAGTAGATAGTGACGCCCTCACTGGCTGGTCATCTCCATGCGCAGCATCCAGGGCGAAACCTTTGGAAAAACCAGCGTGCGAAATCAGCCAGGCCGCAGAAGTTTTCACCACTCCCTCAAGTTTCGGAGCCACTCCGGTAACGGAATTACGCAGCTGTAAATCATAAACCGGAAAACGAGGAGCAGCGGTGGGAAGCTTCAGTGCATCCTCGTTCGAGATAATCGGATTAGTAAAGAAAGAACCGCAAGAGTAAGTATCGGGGTCGGCAGGGTCAAGTACCATCCCTTTAGAGCGGCGCAGCTCTAAAACTGCCTCACGTACCTGCCGCATATCGGCACGCTCCCCCAGTTTTACCCCCAACTTATCGGCCAGCTGTTGATATTCAATCGGGGCAGACAAAGAGGCATGAGCTAGTTGAAAATCGGCAGAAAGCACCACGTAACGCCCGGTATTATTCCAAGTCCGTCCGCCTCCTGCCTGCTCATCGTGGAGGGAGCGCTTAATAATCGAGGTGCGGTAGCCGAGGCGTAAATCCCCGACCGGCAAAATCCGGATAGCGTCACGGATACGATCAAAAACCCGCACCGTAGACAAGGTTTCGGCCACTTCATGACCATAGGCACCAATATTTTGCACCGGGGCTGCCCCCACCGTTCCCGGTATCCCCGAAAGCGCCTCTAAACCCATCTGGTCATTATCGATGCACCCGCACACGAATTCATCCCATGACTGCCCAGCCGGGGCACTAACCATTGCGCCCCCACAAGCAGTATCTTCGGTAACCTTAATGCCGCTGCGCCGATCTTGGATAACTACCAAATCATTTAACTCATCGGCACAAAGCAGATTAGAACCGCCCCCTAGCACCAGCAGGGGACGGCGTTCTTTATCGGCTGCGCGAATTGCCGCCACGAAATCATCTTCGGTATCCACCGGGATAAAATCGGCGGGCGTACCCCCAACTTTGATAGTGGTCATATCCTTCAAAGCCGGGATTTTAGCGCTATCGCCATTGCCCGGGGCAGCTTCGTAACTTCGATACCAAGCCGGAACCGGCTGGGTGGGTTGTTGGTCGGCGTGGGGAGGAATCCACTCGCAAGCGTCAGTGAAATCGGTTTTTACCATGGTTCTATTCTAGGACTTTGCTAATGCCCAAACCTTTTCTGCTATCGCTTTATCGCAAACCAAATCGGTAGCCACCCCCGCGTTAAGCGCTCCTAGCAGGGATTGGGCTTTGTTCTTCCCCGCAACTACGCAAAAACGCCGGGGAATACGACGCAGCTTATCGGGGCTAGGGCCGGTGGCGCGGCGATTTAAGGAAATATCACTCCAGGATCCGTCCGGTCTAATAAGTACCGTACAAACATCCCCCACCACTTTATCTAGCGCCAATTTATTTAACTCGCTGCGCGAGAGATAACCGGCAGCATACACATGGGAGGGAATTTCCGCCCGTAATGCCCCTACGCTAAACACTGCTAAAGTACATTTTTCCTGCCAGTTGAGGACGCGCCGTACCGATCCCTCCCGCCAAAGTGCCTCTTTAGTGGCAGGATCATCAAAAAAAGCGGGAACCGGGAACTGCACGATATTAGCCTTCCACTGATAAGCCATGCGCGCTAGGATCCCGCCTACATGCGCGATTCCGGAGGTTTCGGTAGAGGCCGCGCCATTTAGCTGTACTAAGGTGACGTTATCGACGTCCTTTTGAGTTATGTGACCGGCCATCTCGGTGGTGGTGTTCCCCCAGGCGATACCTACTACTTCACCGTCGTTAACCATCTGCCCTAGCATTTGGGCAGCGGTTTTCGTAACGTTTTCGAGGACGCGGTTTTGGGTAGTGTCGGGAGGCATTTCCACTATGTGTACATTTACCCCAAATCGGTCCTGCAATTGTCGCTCTAAGCGGGTGTGCGGCGTATTTGAGGTTTGCACCGAAATGGTGACGATTCCGCGCTTGCGGGCATATGACAACAGGCGAGACACCGTAGAGCGGGACACTCCCATGCGACGGCGGATTGCCTCCATAGTTTGTCCCTGTACGTAATAAGCCAGGGCAGCAGCGCGTGCCAATTCATCTCTATTGACATTCTCTTCGGTAAACTGATCCTCGGTTGGTTTTACTTCCTTTGACAAAAATCTCACCTCGAGACTTATGTGCGCACGTTTGTTCTACTATGTTGAACATTAGTGTCCGAAAGCAAAAAATGGAAGTAGACCATTGGGAAAAAGTGAGAGGCATCGCAAAAGATTTCTCACTTTTAACCATGACCTAACAAAATTGAATAAGAAATAATCCCATAACCTAGCGCAAAGGAGCGCGCATGTTTGCGACATTGAATGATCTCCTGGTACCAATGGCAACAGCCACCCCAGGTAGTGGAGAAATCTTCGCATCAGAATTTTTTGGCACCGCCATCCTCATCATGTTTGGTGTTGGCACCTGCTGCACCAATAACCTTTTGAAATCAAAGGGTAACGGCGGCGGCTGGTTAATGATCAACTTTGGGTGGGGTTTGGCAGTGTACATGGGTGTGTATGCTGCCTATAAGACCGGTGGTCACCTTAACCCGGCAGTTACCATCATGAAAGCTGTCTGGCACGGACTGGACAGCAAAGTAACCCTCAATGGCCCCAGTATTGCTGATGGTGGCATTCCTGTTACCGGCATGAATGTGTGCATTTATATTGTTGCCCAGCTATTGGGGGCGATGGTTGGTGCGCTAATCGCCTACTTGGCTTACAAGAAGCACTTCGACCTGCAGATGGAAGATCCTCGCCCCAAGTTGTGGTGCTTCTCTACTGCGCCTGAGGTTCGTTCCTATGGATGGAACACTCTCACCGAGATCATCGGCACCTTCGGTCTACTCGCCTTCGTCATGGTTTCTGGTGGCACCCCGACTCAGGTAGGCCCCTTGGCGGTGGCTCTCTGTATCGTAGTCATCGGTATTGGTTTGGGTGGCCCCACCGGATACGCCATCAACCAGGTTCGTGACTTGGGGCCGCGTATCATGTTTAGCTTGCTCCCGATGAAGGGCGGAAAGCCGAACGCTGACTGGGCTTACTCTTGGGTTCCGATTGTTGGCCCCACGATTGCTGCCATCATCACTCCGCTGATCGTAGTCGGCGTGGGTATGGCTGCCTAGGAAGCTTAGGAAGACTGTTTAAAGACAAATAGAAAAACCCTAAAGGAAGAAAAGAGATATGACCGAAAAAAAATATGTAATGGCCATTGACCAGGGGACTACCTCCTCGCGCGCGATTTTGTTCGACCACGGCGGACAAATCGTGTCGGTAGGACAAAAAGAACACGAACAGATTTTCCCGAAGGCCGGTTGGGTTGAGCACAATCCGATTGAGATCTGGGACAATATTCGCTCCTGCGTAGCTGATGCGCTACAAAAAGCCCAGGTAAACCGGCACGAAGTTGCCGCAGTCGGGATTACTAACCAGCGAGAAACCGTAGTCGTTTGGGACAAGAATACTGGGGAACCGGTATATAACGCGATTGTTTGGCAGGATACCCGTACCTCGCAGATTATTCGGGAACTCGCCGGCGAAGAGGGAATGTCAAAGTACCGGGATATTTGCGGGCTTGACCTATCTACCTATTATTCAGGTCCAGAAATCAAGTGGATTTTGGATAATGTCGAGGGCGCACGCGAGAAGGCAGAAGCCGGAGACCTGCTGTTCGGTAACACCGACTGCTGGGTACTGTGGAATATGACTGGCGGCGTGAACGGCGGGGTACACAAGACCGATGTCACCAATGCTTCCCGTACCATGCTGATGGATATTCGCACCCTCCAGTGGCGCGAAGACATCTGCAAAGACTTTGGGATTCCCATGTCGATGCTGCCGGAGATTTGCTCCTCTTCCGAGGTCTACGGTTATGGCCGTAAGAACGGCTTGCTGATTGACACCCCGATTTCGGGTATTTTGGGCGATCAGCAGGCTGCTACTTTCGGTCAGGCCTGTTTTGAGAAAGGCATGGCAAAGAACACCTACGGTACTGGTTGCTTCGTACTGATGAATACTGGTGAAGAACCGGTATTTTCTGAAAATGGTTTGCTAACTACCGTGGCTTACAAGATTGGTGATAACAAGCCAGTTTACGCCTTGGAGGGTTCGATTGCGGTTGCTGGCTCGCTGGTACAGTGGCTACGCGACAACCTAGGAATGATCAAGAGCTCGGATGAGATTGAAAAGCTGGCCAGCACAGTTGATGATAACGGTGGCGTCTACTTTGTGCCCGCATTCTCTGGCTTGTTCGCCCCCTATTGGAAGGACGATGCCCGGGGTGCGATTGTGGGTCTAACCCGCTACAACAACAAGGGACACATTGCCCGCGCGGTACAGGAAGCTACTCCTTATCAGACTCGCGAGGTATTCGACGCGATGGTAGCGGACTCGGGCGTAGAGCTGAAAGAACTGCGGGTAGATGGCGGCATGACCAAGGATGAAATGGTTATGCAGTTCCAGGCCGATCAGCTGGGTGTACCCCTGGTTCGTCCTGAAGTACTAGAAACTACTGCTTTGGGTGCAGCTTACGCTGCCGGTATCGCCGTGGGATTCTGGGACGGTGAACAAGATGTGATTGATAACTGGGCAGAAGGCAAACGCTGGGAGCCGGGTAAAGATCGCGAAGAGTACGACCGCAACTACCGTCTATGGAAGAAAGCGGTAACTCGCACCTTCGAATGGGTAGATACCGATGTAGAGAACGCCTAGTCATCAAGGCGTTTAGTCACGCAAGAAAATACTTGTTGTGTGGCATATCGGGGTAATACCTGTAATAACTAAATAGTGAAACCTCCAATGCGGGTTCGGAAAACCTTTTGTTTTCCGAACCCGCATTTTCAATGTCCAGTTACCAGGATTTCCAAGTAGCTATCGGCAGCAAACGATGAGAGTTTTAGGGATGTCAGTGATAGGATTTCAGCCCTTTAACGCACTTTGGCACGAATCATTGCCCCAGCTGGCAGGGGCAATGAGCAAGGAAAGGAAAACTCGTGTGCGGGATGATTGATTTCTGGTACTTCATGTCCAAATTCATCCCGTAAATCATGGTCAGGGATTTGGTATTCAATTGGCCCCGCACCAGGAATTAAAAACTCGATAGGCATTAAGGGGGTTATTTTATTTTTCGCTAAGATATAGACCCGTCCTTCATCTGCCCGGTGTTCGCGAACGCTACCTAACCAACGCCAAGAATTTATATATCCTCCCTTGGTAATGGATTCACTGGCCGGGTTCTCGGGATAATAAAAACCGGTTGAGTATTCACGATGGGTAACTTTATAGGGCTCTTGGCCAATCCAATCAGGCAGCACTACCTTATCCGTTGATTCGCCGGGAATAAGGGGTTTCAGCTCTTGCCCTTGCACATTTTCGAAACCACGTTGCAGCATATATTCATTAACCGCGCATTTATAGGCATTCGCCATGGCAGCCACATAGTAGGCACTTTTAGCACGTCCTTCTATTTTTAAGCTGGTAACCCCGGCATCTATCACGTCTGCTACGTGTTCCACCATATTCATATCTTGGGAGTTAAAAAGAAAAGTACCTTGATCGGTTACTTCAACCGGAATACAGTTCCCGGATTTTTTCTCTTCCACCACGTGATATTTATAGCGACATGCTTGCACGCAATCCCCGTGGTTAGCGTCCCTCCCGGTGGTGTGTTGAGAAATCAGACAGCGCCCAGAAAAAGCCATACACATTGAGCCGTGTACGAATGCTTCAATCTCAAGTTCGGGAGAAACGTGAGCGCGCAGCATCCGGATTGCCGGTAAATCAAGTTCGCGTGCCAGGACTACCCGGCTAGCCCCCAGGGCAGCTAAAGCTTCAGCGGCCTGATAGTTGGTCACTCCTGCCTGAGTGGAGATATGAATATCCGTATCGGGCGCAACCCGACGCGCTGCCATTAAAACCCCAATATCGGTAACTATGAGGGCGTCTACCCCAATCTCGCCTAGCTGTCCCATATATTCGTTCATGGCCACAACTTCATCACTGTCCGGCAAGATATTGCAGGTTACATAAACCCGCGCGCCTCGCTGGTGAGCATAGCTGATCGCCTCCTCGAAATCTTCGAGACTGAAATTGCGGGGAGCCGCGCGCATCCCGAAAGCTTTCCCACCGCAATAAACCGCGTCTGCCCCGAAATCGATAGCAGTTTTTAGGGTGTTGAGATTACCGGCTGGTGCCAGTACCTCTGGGTTTAAGCGCCTTAGGATCGAAGGAGAGTATTCGGGATTATCAGTGTGCACCAGATAAGGATACGAAAGATTGGACAACAATAGCTAGATTCACCCCTTTCCCCTAAACTTTCCTACCTTAATTCGACAGATCGCCTCTTTATCGGCAACGAGGATGAATGAAGCTGAAAACAGTGCCTCCAGCGTGATATGCGATAAGCCTTAGCCTCCTGTATAAAGGCCGGCAGCACCATCAGTAACGCTAACGTAGCCTAAAAACTAGGAAAAACGGAAGAGTTGGGCTCCCGGTCAAATAAAGAGGTGGGAGGCGCGAAAATCGCGCCTCCCACCTCTTTATTTAGATGAGCATCTGGCAGATGCTAAAAGGAACTAAACTGTTTATCCCTTCACCGCACCCGCTGCCAGACCGGACTGCCAGTACTTTTGCAGTACCAGGAACAGCACAATCAGCGGAATAATACCGAATAGCGATGCCATCATCATTTGTCCATAGGGCGGCGAGAAGTAGGAAGCCATGCCATATAGACCCAAGGTGATCGGTTTGAGCTCTTCGGAAGAAATCATCAGCTGTGGTAGCACGAAGTTGTTCCAAGTCGCTACGAAGATAAACAGGAAAATCGTCACCATAGCGGGTGCTAGTAGACGCAAAACCATGCCGAAAAAGATCCGGAATTCTCCCGCCCCATCAATACGTGCTGCTTCCAGTAGCTCGGTTGGCACCGAAGTTTGGGCATATACGCGCCCTAGGAATACCCCGAATGGTGACACACAGCAAGGAACAATGATCGATGCCATCGTGTTATTTAGTCCCATATGCAAGAACATCACATACATAGGAACGGTCAGAATCGAAACCGGCATCAGCAGACCGGCCATGATAATCCCGGCAGTACCGTTCTTAAAGGGGAATTTGAACTTCGCCAGCGCGTAGCCCGCCATAACGCTTACCAAGGTTCCGATAGTAGCAGCAACGGCTGAGTAGAACAGGGAGTTACCAATCCAGCGCCAAACCATATTCTTGGTCCAGCCGAGCAACCCGACGTAGTTAGCCTTGGTGCTTTCCCAAACAGACCCAGAATCATCATGCGGAGCGAACCAGAAACCGAAGGATCCGGAAATCTCGGCATTAGTTTTGGTAGAAGCGATGATCACCCAGTAAATCGGGAAAATGAAATAGATTAGGACGATTATCATCACCAAGATGGCGAGGATTTTCGACCACATTGCCGGTTTCAAGGAACGTGATTGTAAGCCCTTGATAGAGGGGCGATACTCCACCCCACCAGGGGTAACAGCGGTTTTCTTAGTCATTACTACCACCTAGTTTCCGATCGGCTAAGAAATATGCAACTGCCAAAATACCGGCGATTAGCGCCATAACGATGGCGATTGCAGACGCCGGGCCGTCCCCTGAAGGCGACATATATCCTTTCGCGGTATTAAGCGCCATCATCATCGGTGTATAGGCAGAGCCCATCCACTTTTGACTGGTTTCCATCACCGCTGGCTCGTTGTACAGCTGAATCGTTCCCACAATGGACAGCAGGATTGCCAGCAGGGCTGCTCCCCGCACCATCGGGATTTTAATCTTGGTGACAATCTGGAAGCTACTGGCGCCATCAAGGCGAGCCGCCTCATACAAATCATGGGGAATAGCTTGCAAAGCTGCCAGGAAAATCAGCATATTGTAGCCGGTAAAGGTCCAGGTAGTCATATTGGCCATAGAAAGCAAAATCATTTTCTTGCCGAAGAAGTTAATAGTGAGGTCTCCGCCGAAAGCCTCGACCAGGGAGTTAAGCGGGGAAACTTCCGGGGTATAAATACACAGCCAAATAATAGCGGCAACTACCCCTGGTACCGCATAGGGCAAGAACCAACCTAAACGGAAAACAGTTACGTGGCGAACGATTAGGGAATCAATGAGTAGCGCCAAAGCGAGAGCGGCGATAATCATCACTGGTACCTGCACTATGGTGTACAGGATTACCCGGCCGATTCCTGCCCAGAAGGCTCCGGAGAAAATAACGTATTGGTAATTCTCCAGGCCGACGAAAACATTCTGAGATTCACCCCCACCGAATGCGCCGCCACCTTGTGTTTTAACTTGGAAAAAACTTGAAAATACCGATATGCAAATCGGCAGGATAAAAATAAACAGGAACAGAATCGTGAACGGAGCCATAAACGCCCAGCCCGTCAACGCTTCCTTTCTTGCTCGAGGCGTCTTTCGCTCCTTTGCGACCCCTGCCTCAGGTGGGAGCGTATCAGCATTACCTGCTGGTTCACGCTTTTTTACTTTAGTAGCACTCATGCTTAAATCCCCACGTATTTGTATTAAAGATTATTGGTATGCACCAGAAAGTGGATGCGTATATTTTATTTCATTCAACAGTTTGGGATATACGGTATACGGCCTGAAATTCGTAAAGATAATCTACGGAATATCAGATATAGAAATGGAGGCACCTACCAACTTTGCGGGATGGTAGGTGCCTCCCTGATGTTACGTGGGTACATCCGGTATCCAAGAACATCAACTAAGCCTGAAACTTAGTTACTTAACTTCCAGATTCAGTTTCTTCAAGGCGTCCTTGAGCTGATCGCCCGAATTCTTGAACACGTCTGCAACCTTCATGGTGCCGTCTCCAGCAGCAGCGCCGCCTTCACCACTGAGGTAACCCTGAGGTACCGACCAGCTGGGCGGGAAGGTGAACGGTTTCATATTGGTGTTAGCAGTAGTGAACTCTTTAATTACGTCCTGGCCACCATAGAACTTGGCATAATCAGGCGCTTTAGGAGTTGCTTTCGCAGCTACAACCAGACCCTGGCTGGCTAGATCATCAACCTGCTCGTTGAACCAAGCGTTGAACTTCATGGCCTGTTCAGGATGCTCACAGGTCTTGGAAACTACTACGCCAGAACCACCATCAGGGCCGGATGCGCCACCAGGCAGCTGAGCAATAGCCCATTGACCGGACTGGTCAGGAGCGTCACCAGCGATCAGCGGAGCTTCCCAAGCGGCACCGATAGTACCGATGATTTCGCCCTTCTGAACAGCAGGAGCCCATTCGTCAGCCCAGCGACCAACTACCTTTGCAGACTTTTCGTCAAGTAGTTTCTGCCACAAAGCAGCAACGGACGCAGAGCCTTCATCGGTGGTATCAACTTTCCAGGCATCGCCTTCTACTCCGAACCACTGACCACCAGCGGCGGCAGTCATAGCGGAGAAGATCTGGGCGCCCTCGTCACCTTCGTAGGCCACGATGTACTTGCCTTTTTCAGCGGCAGCTTTCGCGGTGGTGGTGAATTCTTCCCAAGTGGTGGGTACTTTCAGACCCAGCTTGTCAAATTCTGCTTTGTTGTAGAAGTAGACCAGCGGGCCGGTATCCTGCGGAAGTCCTAGGTACTTTCCGTCTACCGCCATCGAATCGAACGGACCGGGCAGGTACTTGTCTTTGTACTGGGTAGCATACTTGCTAACGTCCTGTACTAGACCCTTTACGTATAGTTCAGCCAAGTCAGCGTAACCGGCCTGGTACAAACAAGGCGCATTCTTTGCGTCGGTGTCAGTCTGTACTTTCTTGATTAGCTCTTGAGCTTTACCGTCGAATTTCTTCGGGGTTACCTTAATGTTCGGGTTTTCTTTATTCCATTTATCAACAATCGTCTGAACTTTTACTGCATCATCGGCATTGTCAAGACGGTGTAGGTATTCAATTTCTACCTTTTCGTTGCTGTTGCTGTCTGCAGAACCGGCTTTGTCATCAGCACCGCCACAGGCAGCTAGCCCCAATGATGCCATTGCGACTACGCCAGCGAGAGCAATACTCCGTTTTAGCTTACGCGACAAATCAAACCTCCTTGTTGAGCTGACCCGCTACAATGCGAGTCATTGAAAACTCATTAAGGATTATAGCAAAACTGGTTTCTTCCTGAAATTTTCCCGAATTTGATATGAAAATGAGATATTTTCGTATCTAAAAAAATATCAAACTGAGTTAAAACACCGAGGCGGCACCTTCCAGGTTGCTTACGCTGATTAGAGATTAACCTTCACGTCCTGCAAAGCGTCTTTAATCGCACCTATATCTTTACGGGAGGACATATCCAGCACTCCCGAAGCGACTGGAACCACCTTAATCTGCGAACCGTTTTGAATTAGATAACGCACTGCATCCGTAAGTTCGTATTCTCCCCGCACCGAGGGCTCAATATTATCGCAAGCGGTAATAATACTTTGGTCAAATAGCCAACAATTCATATTGACCGGGGCGTCAGGATGCGCCGCCATTTCCACGTCAGAGGGCTTTTCAATAATGTTATTCAACAAACCGTCACTAACATCCATGATTGCATAGGCCTTAACCCGTTCTGCCTCGATATTAGAGTTCGCGATTAACTCTGCCCGCGAAAACCCGGCTACCGCAAGCCCTGGGGCTTGCAGCAATTGCTTTAATACCGGCAAGGGGTAGTAGTTATCAGAGTTTAAAACCAAGGAGCGATCTTTACCAATAAAATCTGCGGCAGCCGCGACCGCGTTTGCGGTTCCTAACGGCTCTTCTTGAATCGCATAGGTGATGGTTACCCGATTCTTTTCTACGTTGTCATAGTAGTTACGGAACGCATCATGTTCTGGACCGATTACCAGGCAGACCTCTTTAATTCCGGCATCAGCAAAGGCGCTGATTACGTAATCTAAGAAAGGTCGCCCAACGTTAATTAATCCCTTGGTACCTGCCGAAGCGGCGGCGGCTTGTTCGCCAGAGAGATTAGTAGATTCGTCATTTGCGCGCATCCGGGTACCTAGTCCGCGAGCCAAAATAACTGCTTTAGTAACCGCCATATTAATCACCTTTGAAACCAGATTTAGAAAAACTACTACTCAATACTAACAAGCTAGGTAGCCTCACCACCTTGCGAAGCTGGTAAACAAATACCCAATAAAAGTGAGGAAAACCCGGTTTTGATGAACTATTAATAGCCAGCATCCTTATTAACCTGGCTGTTTCCCTGAGCGACAGCATTGTTCAGGCGCAGTGGCCGGCGTAAAGTTAAAGTGTTTGAACTTTAACAGCGCGTTGGGAGCAACCGAGATGACCACGATAAAAGGGCGAGTTTTTGATGGTTTCGGAAACCAGATTGGAAGCGGTCTAGTTCTAGATGGCAACCAGTTAACCGAGGTCATCCCGGGAACTCCTGATGCAAATTGGCCGCTCATTGTTCCCGGTTTTGTCGATGTTCACTGCCATGGAGGTGGCGGGTTTTCTTTTCCCGACACCACTAACCCCGAGGAAATAGCTACCGCGATTAAAGCACACCGCAGCGGGGGTACAACCGCCCTATTTGCTTCCCTGGTTTCTCTGGCTGACCCCCTGCCCTATATCAAGGCGCTGATTCCTTTCTGCGAAAAGGGCGAGCTTGCGGGTTTGCATTTAGAAGGTCCTTTTATCTCGAAAGCAAAATGTGGGGCACAAAACCCAGAAGTTATCCGCCCAGCTGATTTAACGGAGCTTGAAACTTGGCTTAAGACTGGTCAAGGCTGGTTTAAAACCATGACTATCGCGCCGGAAACCGATAATGCCCTCGCGGCCGCGAAACTGTTACTCAAATATGGAGCGGTTCCCTCCTGGGGTCACACTTCCTGTAACGAGGATCAAGCCCGCCTGGCTTTGGATTACACGGTTAAAACCGCCCGCGAACTTAACTGGCAGGGATACGCGCAAACCGTTACTCACCTGTTTAACGCCATGTCCCCGATTAATCACCGTTCTCCCGGCCCGATTATCGAGTTCTTGCGATCGGCAAAAGACAGAACAGCAGGCGTTGAGGTTATCGCTGACGGACATCATTTGAAACCAGAACTGGTGGAAGATATGTTCGCTACTTTCCCCGACGCTTCCCTATTCTTTGTAACTGATGCGTTGGCGGCCGCCTGTATGCCTCCCGGTAAATACACTTTGGGAGGATTAAAGGTTGAAGTAAAGAACGGAGCCTGCTATCTGGATGGAACTAATACCCTCTCGGGTGGGGCTTCCTGCCTGCTCAATCAGTTCGCCCTCTTTGCTCGGCGCGGACAAATCCCCCTAGCGAAACTGATTCGTGCTTGCGTGGGCACCCCGGTACAGGCAGCCTCTATTCCCGAGGACGCTCCCGGGGTAACTACCCGCTTTACTGCTGGCTGCAAACCTAGCTTTATGCTCTTAGATTCTGATTATCAGATACAACGACTATTTAGGCAGGGTGAAGAAATCGAGCCAGCCACAATAGCGAGTTAAGCGCAGTTGGCTAAGCTGTTTTAAGGTTATTTCCACTGCTCAAAAACGGCAGCCACCGGTTCGCCTAGCTAACGCAAACCGGTGGCGGTCAGGTAGGCGAGGACGGCTCGCACCCGGCGGTTGGGTTCATCCGGGGTTAAACCCAACTTCATGAACACATTCGCAATATGTTTAGCCACCGATGCGCCGGATAGAAACAGTTTCGCCGCGATTTCCTCATTCGCTAAACCTTGCGCCATCAGCTCTAAAACTTCGCTTTCGCGAGGAGTAAGACTGGAAAGAGCAGAACTGCGTTCCCGCACCAACTTAACCGCTACTTCCGGATCCACCACTACCCCGCCACTAGCCACGGTTTTGAGCGCATTCAAAAAATCTGCTACCCGCGACACGCGCTCTTTTAACAGGTAACCGGTACCACCCGCATGATTTCCTGGCAGTGAAAACTGTTCGGAACTAAAAAGCTGAGCCGCATAGGCGGGAGCCACATACTGGCTGAGAACCATGATTCCCAGGTCAGGATATTTTTCCCGAATCTTTACGGCAGCGCGCAAGCCATCGTCACTCATACCTGGAGGCATTCGCACATCAGTTATCAAAATATCGGGAACCTGCTCGCCCCGGTATACCTGATCGACTGTTTTTAACAGGGAGGGCGCGTCCTCGGCTTGAGCGATTACTTGATTCCCTAGTCGCTCCAGTAGCCCCGCTAAGCCTTCCCGAATCAAAGTCGCGTCATCAGCCAAGATGATTTTCAAACCCGTCCTCCTCAACGCTAGGAATTAGAATCGGAATCTCGGCGCGCACCGTAGTTGGTCCGCCCAGAGGCGAAACTATCCGCAAGTTTCCCCCGAAAGCCTCTAGGCGTGCCTGCAAACCTGCCAAGCCGTGTCCCGGAATGATTTTCGCACCCCCACCCCCATTATCCACTATGGAAATAACCAGGGAAGAACCCGCAACTATCAGCAGAGATGCTTTAGGATTTGCAACATGTTTGGCGATATTAGTTAAAGATTCGCACACCAAATAATAGGCGGCAGCAGCGGCTCCAGCAGGTAGAGACGGTAACTCTTCCGGCAGATGCATCTCAACTTGCACCGGAGAATCTGCGCACACGTCTCGCACCGCCTCCGCTAGTCCCTTGTCAGACAATACTTTCGGATGCACTCCCGCAACTGTGCGTCTGAGCGCCACTAAGGATCTATCGTTAGCGTCTTGCGCCTGTCGCAGTAAAGACAGTACCTCCTGTATTTTTGCGCTGAACTGTGGCACGGAGACTGATTCCTGATTCACAGAACAGTTTAAAGAACCGGCAGATGCTCTAGGAGGCGTATCCTCGCCCAATACCGCTCCCCCGGATACTGTCGGCTGCCGGTCTTGACTAGAATCAGCGTCCCTTAAAGCCACAGCCTTCGCTAATTCTTGCTCCAGCAAACTAAGAGAAAGCTCTGCCTCTCCAACTTTCATGGAAGCTGCCACCAAGTACTGTTGCGCCCCATCATGCAGGTCGCGTTCAATCCGGCGGCGTTCAATCTCGAAAGCATCTACGATTTCTCGGCGAGAACGATGCAGCTGCCTGATTTCTTGCTCGTCCATCGGATTGTCTTGCGCTAACGAATAGATGATTCGCGGATAAATAGCCGCTCCTAGGCTAAATACCAGCCACAACGCGATGGTCGCGATTAAATCTGGCGAACCGTCCCCCAACGATAGCGGCGCTAGCAGCCGTCCGAAATAGAACTGAAAGAACTGGGTTACCAGGTAACCTAAAACTACTAGCGCCCAGAAACTAATCGCATTAACGAACAGGCAAAACAGCAATATAGGGATGTCTCGGCTGGTTTTTGCTGGTTGGATAAGTTTTCCCTCTCCAGTAAATAAAGAATCATTCCCCGGAATCACCCAAAGATGCCAAATGTTCGCGTCCGGTTTACCGAGCATTGCGCCGGCGCGATACCGCACTGCGCAGGTATAGTTGGCGAGGGTAATGCGAGCTTTTTTAGGATGAATCAGCATGAACGCAAAATGTACTAGCAGCGCTAAGAGTTCTACTACAAAATAGGCTGGCCCTAGCAGCAGCGCCATGCGGGGAGCCACCCGTTTTTTGTCGTTTATTCCCTGGAAAAAGGGATCTATTCGCTGCATGTTTCTATCCTATTGGCAAGCGCAAGCGTTCCGACAGAGCGCCCTCACTATTATTTAGGTAGAGCTAGCACTACCTAAAAACTAGCTCTAAGGTGCTAACCGGATTGAAAGCAGTTCGCAACAATAGAGAATATGGATATATCTACCCGCGCATTGACTAAGGTTTATGGTTCACGCACTGTTTTAGCGGGGATTGATTTACAGATTCCCACTGCCAGCCAGGTAGCATTTACCGGGCCATCCGGGGTAGGAAAAACTACGCTACTTTACCTGCTCAGCGGAATTATTGCGCCCTCTAGTGGTGAGATTTATTTGGGCAGTAGCCAACTTAAAGAGTACTCCCGGAGAGATTTACTGGCGCTACGCCGGCAAAAATTTGGATTTGTTTTCCAATCAGAGCAGTTAGTAGACCAGCTGAGCGTACGGGAAAATGTGGCTTTACCACTGCTGTTAAAACGGATAGGGCGCGCCGAGGCGATGTCCCGGGCTCAAAGAGAGCTAGAAAAACTGGGTTTAGAAACCATTAGTAGTCAAATAAGTGGGAATCTATCGGCAGCGCTACGCCAAAAAGTAGCTCTGGCGCGCGCCCTAGTTGGCAGACCAGAAATAATTATCGCCGACCAGCCGACTGACTGTTTAGATGAGGTAACGGCGCAAGAAACTATGCAGGTGCTATCTACTGCCGCGCATCAAATGGGAGCCACCCTGCTGATAACTAGCCTTAATTCCCAGGACACTAGCTGGTGCGAACGCACGATTACTTTACGGGACGGACTGATAGTTTCCGATAGAAGCAAAACGCCTTTGCCGGAGAATCCTGGGGAAAACTAAATGCGAACCCTACAACTTCTTTATAGCTGGTCGCGGCGTTTCCATTATCCGAAAACTGCGGAGTTTTTGTCACTTTTCTCAGCTTGTTTGACTGCTTATAGTATTTGTTTGTTGCTAGGAGGAATAAAGGCGGCTTTCCGTCTGGGAGTCTTTTGCCCCTCGGGAGCAGATTTTCAATGTGCTGGCTCGGTACAAGACTTATTTTCGCTGCATGAATCGGATTTAGGGAACCAATTAGCAGACGTAGTGACCGTACTGTACGGATTAATGTTTACCGCTGCGGTAATTCTGATTATTTTTCCCTTAACTATTTTGTGGTGGAACCGTTTAACCCTAGATGAACGCCGACTAGCTGAGTTATTGAACACTTTAGGAAAATTAGGGGCTCCGTTTCACACCAGGTTGGTCGTATGTGCAGTATCGATACTCGCCTATGCGGGGCTGGGATGGCTGGGAGGAGTAGCGCTTTACTGTGCATCTGTGCCGCTATTAGGAAAGCTGAAACTATTAGGAATTCCTCTAGGCGGATTTAACCTGATCCCGCCAATTAAGGCAGTAATAATAGTTTTCTTAGTATTAGCCATAGTTCCCCTGTTGAAAGCGCTGAGCTTAACCCGTAAATACACTGGCATTCCCCGCTACTTACGCCCCCGCAGCAGAGTCCGAGAACTGTCAGGGGCAACCATAGGATTAATAATTATCGGTGCCTGCTTGGTCTCGATTCCGGGGCTAGCGTTTATTCTCCCGCTAACTCCCCTGTTATTAATGGTAGTGATATTCCTATTTTGTATACTTTTCGCCTGGATTTTTGGAATATTTTTACCAGCAAATGCCCTCTCCTTAGCGGTTTGGCCGCTCAGCCGCACTCGCCACTTAAGTTTGCTTTTAGCAGTGCGAAATATCCGCTTCCACCCACAAAGATACTGGGTATCAATCACCCCGGTACTATCCTTAGCGCTAAGTTACCTGCTATCTTTCATGTTCTTAACTATTTTTCCCTATCTTTGGAAAGGATCTAGCGAACCTATCCTCACCAGTTCCAGCGAAAGCGCCGGGGCTTGGCAGTCACTTTTAAGCGACGAGGGCGAGTTTCTTTCCCTACTGCAAACCGATATTCGCAGCGGATGGCTGATTACCGCAATTTTAGTAGCCGCCCTCACCTGTCTTTGCGTAGCCGTGAGCACCACTGCAGATAATGAGCAAAGCCGCACCCAAAAAGCCCTATTGCTTCAGTTAGGATGCCCGCCACGTACTATTCGCAGAGCAAAATGGTGGGAAATAATCTTGCCCTATATTTTCGGATTCAGCCAGCTAATCCTGGGGGTAATCCTATTTTTAACCTTACTGGTAGCTGGTGGCGGTATAGGGGTAAGCGAAGAGCTACAAACAACCCTAAAGATTACTGCCCCGATGGCAGCCATGTTAGCGGTAAGTGTATTAGTACAGGTAGGGACCTTTATGGCACTTAACCGGAGCGGCAGTGTATCCCAATCCCCTATGCCAGGTAGAGCTAGCTATAAGAAAAAATCATTGCCTAAGTGATGGTGGATCAGAAGAAAAGAAAATACTTTCGTAGATATAAATGGACGAACTAGAGAAAGAGCAGCCATGATTCAAAATGGAAACTATCCGCAAACGCCAGCCAATAGACGTTCTTTAGTGAGCTTAAAAGATGTTTACAAGATTTATCGGCAAGGAGAAGTAGAAGTACGCGCCCTCAACGGGGTGAACGTGGATATTTACTCCGGTCAATTTACTGCCATCGTTGGGCCTTCTGGTTCCGGTAAATCAACTTTGCTGCATTGTTTAGCGGGACTAGATGCGGTTACCAGCGGACTAGTTACGGTTGCCGGGCAAAACCTGGCCGCTATGGACGACACTAAACTCACCAAGTTTCGCCGCGACCATATCGGGTTTGTGTTTCAATCATTCAACCTGATTCCCACGTTGACGGCTGCCGAAAATATCCATCTGCCCGCGCTGCTATCGGGAAAGAAAACTGCTCCTAGGTGGGAAAAACAGATTATCGAAATCTTGAATTTACAAGACCGCCTAACCCATAAACCGGCAGAACTATCAGGGGGACAACAGCAGCGGGTAGCGGTAGCTCGCGCCCTGGTAGCCAAACCAGCCCTGCTGGTAGCTGATGAGCCCACGGGAAACCTGGACTCGTCCTCGTCAATGGAAGTACTAAAACTGCTGCGGGAAGCAGTAGACAAGTTGGGACAAACCGTAGTGATGGTAACCCATGATGCTCGCGCCGCCTCGGTAGCTGACCGGGTACTGGTGGTTCGCGACGGGCAAGTAACCCAAGAACTTAACCAACCCAGCCGCGAAGAACTGGCACAGGTGATCTAAATGTTGTTTTTAACAAAAGCAAACCTGAAAGCGCACAGCCGCCAATATGTAGCAACCGCCATCGCCATCATTATTTGCTGTGTTTTTATTTGCGGAGCCAGCAGTTTTGCCTCCGTTATGAGTTGGGTGATGGGGGTAGGACAAACCCAATTCAACCAGAATACCCAGGTACAGATAACCAGAGAGGTAGATCTGGACAATCCCGATAGCTCGCAGGCAGTACAGGGAACCTTAAGCTGGGAAAAAACACCCGATAACGAATATGAAGTTATTCTGAAAAAACAAGACGCTATTCGTAACGCAGTTGGTGAAGACCTTGACTTACAGCCGCTTTATTATCTAGTTACGCTCGCCAATATCAATGAGAAAAACATTTATCTGTCCGGGACAGGACTATTGCCTAAAGGCTATTATCGTCCTCCCTTAGCTGAGGGACGTTATCCTACCGGGAAAAATGAAATAATTTTAGGCGAAAGCTACCTGGAAAACGGCAAAACCAAGATCGGTGACCAGATTGAACTGAAAACCGATGAGCTAGTACACGAGCACAGCGCGAAAGAAAAAACCATTCCGGTTACGATTACCGGCACAGTTAAGCAAGATGCCACGATGAGAATCGGGAACCTACCGGATGTATATTACTCCGCCCAGCTAACCAAAACACTTAGCGATTATTCAAAGGAATCACCCTCGAAAATCCTGATAAACACGCAGCAAAACCCAAAAGCGGTAGTACAAAAACTCGGAAAATACCTAAATGACAATAAACTATTATCCGAAGACGGCTGGGTAGTTACCGTAGATGCATTGCAAAAATCATCCGATTCCGATTTAGCCAAATCTGTGGCAATGCAAGCGGCTTCCTTAGCTTTCCCACTGCTAGCGGTACTGGTATGTATTGGAATCGTTTCCGTAACTTTCCAGGTGGTTCTAGCTAGGCGGAGGCGAGAAACCGCCTTGCTACGCTGCGTGGGGGCTACCGTTTCTCAAATCAGGCGTTCGGCATTTTCCGAATGCATTATGGTGGGCGTAATCTCTGCCCTTCTGGGAACTGCCTTAGGGTGGACTGCCTCGGTTGTGGTGGCAGTAGCCACCGGAATGATTGGCTCATTTACCCAAGCTGCCCAAGTAATTGGTTTCACCCCGGCAGTGGTATCGCTCTTAACCGGGATAATAGTGCCTTTGATTGGCGGAATGCGTCCCACCCTGGGGTTAGCGAAAATCTTGCCGGTAGCTGCCTTGAACCCCATGGAGCTAACCAAAATGGGCAAGAAGAAACGCCATATCGCACGCGGCGTGTTTATGGCACTGTTTACACTGGTGGGAGCTGGGTTGTGGACGTTGGCGTGGCTAAATAAGGGGCAGGAAGACGATCAAGCTATGGCCATCGCGCTGAGCTGTGCCCTGGCAGGATGCCTATTTATTTTCTTAGCCGCGCTGCTAGCTTGCCGCAGTTTCCTTCCGGCATTCACAGCTGCCCTAACGCGGCCTTTCGCCTCCCGCTCTGCTACTTTGAAATTAGCGGGAGAAAATGTAAAACGCGATCCTAATCGCACTGGAGCTACCGGGACTGCCCTGGTATTAGGGGTAACCTTAATGGCCACTATTTTGGTAGGCACGATATCTTTACAAAGCACCATCACTGATGAACTAAACCGGCGTTTTTCAGTGGATATGTCGCTAGTTGCCGTAAATGAATCCCATCAGATGCCGGAGGAGATAACCAAGAAATTACCGAAACTGCAGAGCGTAACTAAGGTTGCTTCCCTGCCCTCTCGGATTATCAAAGAGGCTCATGATGAAAACGGTAAACCGGTTCAACTGAACTTAGCGCTCGAACGGGTAGAAGCTTACGAGGGCGAGAAAGAAGCAACAGCCAGCTCGGCTCCCGAAGAGGGGGAAACGGGAAACACTTCGGATGCGATTGCCACCGATTCCGGCAACCAAAAGCCTGAAAACCGGTCAGTTTTAGCGGTCGGTTTGCCCGATAACCCCGAGGCGGTATTACGTCATCAGGTTAAAACCCCTCAAAAAGGCACCGCCTGGCTAATGACCGAGGACGAGAGGAAACACCCTAGCAAGGTGACCTTAACTTTTGCTAGCGGACAGAAGCTGACGGTTGCTTTAAAGACTCCTCCACAAGAGAATCAAGCCTTCCCTAGCTCTGCATTTGGTTCCTATCTGGTACTTTCGCGAGCAGATTTAGACGGTATTACCCCCAGTGAAACCGGGAAAAATCCGGCAGGCGTAATCCTCAAAATGGATATGGAAAAAACGCCTACCGAGATTATGGAGGATATACAGGACCTATCTATCTTGGCTCCGGCAGATTCTTTAGCGGAAACTGGAGGGGTAATGATTACGGCTTCCATAAATCTGGTGCTTAAAGTACTGATGACCATTCTGCTATCGCTATTAGGGGTATCTGCCCTGGTCGCCCTGGTGGGGGTAGCGAACACTTTGAGCCTTTCAGTAGTAGATCGCAAACGCGAAAACGCCCTGCTCCGAGCGGTCGGTTTTACTCAAAAACAGATTCGCGCCATGCTACTAACCGAGGGGATGCTAATCGGGTTAGGGGCGCTGATCGTAGGGATTGCATTGTCGATACTGTTCTCATGGTTCGTGATGCAATGTATGCCTTTCAGCGATTTAATAAGTCCAAAGGATATTCACCTGCAAATCCCGTGGCTGTGGTTAGGGATAATAATCCTGGTAACTGAAGGGTTCTGTTTCCTAGCCTCGGTGCTGCCCGGTCGTCAAGCCGCTAAAGCCAGCCCGGTAGCTGCTTTAGCTAGTGCTGACGAGTAAACAGCAGCAGATGGGTCAATAGCCCGTTTGCACTTTGGGGGGCGCTGCCAGGCAGCGCCCCCCAATAAAGTATCATCAGCTCAAATAGTGTTTAGGGGGATAAATCCTCCGGAAAAATAAGTGCCGCTTAGAAGCTACTTACCCCTGATCAACTAGGTTGATAGCCAAATTAATGGCTGTAGCCTGCCATTTCTTCTAGGCGGGCAATCCGTTCATCCATCGGCGGATGGGTAGAAAACAGATGCTTCATCCCCTTTCCACGGAAAGGATTAGCAATCATCATGAAGCCAACCTTCTCGGTTTGCGGATTACTCTGCAGAGGACGTGCCACCGTTCCCGCCTCAAGTTTCTTTAGAGCACTGGCCAAAGCTAAAGGATCTCGCGCAAGCTCAGCACCGGTCTCATCTGCGTCAAACTCACGTGTACGAGAAATCGCCATTTGGGTAAACATCGAGGCAATCGGAGCTAACAACATCAAAAGCACCATCGCCAACCCGCCAAGCGGGTTATTGTCACCGTCGCGGCGCCCTCCCCCAAAGAAAAACAACATTTGCGCTACCGAAGTAATTAAACCGCCAATGGCTGAGGCCACCGAAGAGGTCAAAATATCGCGGTTATAGACGTGCATTAACTCGTGCGCCAAAACCCCGCGAAGCTCACGCTCGTCAAGGATCTGTAAAATCCCCTCAGTACAGCAAACCGCTGCATTTTGGGGGTTACGTCCCGTAGCAAAGGCATTAGGGGCCGAAGTAGGAGCAATATACATCCGAGGAACCGGCTGACCAGCAGTTTGCGAAAGCTCAGTAACAATCCGCACTATTTGCGGATATTTCCCCGGATCCACCGGGTAGGCGTTCATAGATCTAATCGCAATCTTGTCTGAATTCCAGTAACTATAGAAGGTTGAAATCAACCCGATAGCCGCAAAAATCCAGATAAAAGCGGAACTGCCGGTACCGTAAGCAATCAGATAGCCAACTAGCAGCAGCAACGCCCACATCACAGCGAACAGCAGCCCAGTTTTCAAGCCATTACTAATACGTTTCTTGCCCATTTGTTCCTCCTGGTTTACCCGCAATCTAACAGGTGAAACTGCACAAATACTGACAAATTCCTGCCAAAGACCTGCAGCTTCACCAAAGATAAAAAGACAGGTGAGCTAACTATTCGCCGTCCTTACCGATTAAATCTTCCGGAACTGTTTCCCCGCGAGAAATCGCGCTCATGGCTTTGCGGGAAACTACCTTGACCCGTTCGCGCTCACCACGGCCGCCCTCGACCTCGCCAAAGTCTGCGCCCAGCTGCTTTTCGTATTCGTCCAACAGTTCCCAACCATGCCAGGTAGAGAAAGGAACCCCCCGCTGCTCCAGAAGCTCAATCATGGCATCGTGACCCACCGCTTCCCCGGTAGCCACTAGCTTGCCAGCTTCCGCGTCCTCTACCAGGTGGGAGATAGTTTGCTGCGCATCAGACTTGGTAGACCCAATCAGCCCCACCGGGCCGCGCTTTACCCAACCGGTAGCGTAAATCCCGTTCAAAGGAGTTCCCTCCAAATCGGTGACCCGTCCTTCCTGATTGGGGATTACTCCCCGACGCTTATCGAAAGGCAAGCCCGCAATCGGGGAAGAGAAATATCCCACCGCGCGATAAACCGCCTGTACCGGAGTTTCCCGCAGCTCGCCAGTCCCGGAAACCGTTCCGTCCCCGTTCAGCTGGGTACGCTCGGTAACCAGGGCGCGCACATGCCCGTCCTCATCAGCTAAAATCTCTTTCGGAGCCGAGAATAGATGCAGGTGAATACGGCGATCAGCATCCCTATCGTCCTCGTCCATAGCGTAATTAATTAAGGTATCAACCACCATTTTGGTTTGTTTAGAAGCCGCAATCGCCTGCTCCGAGCCTTCATCGAACTCAAAATCTTCCTCGGAAACAATAACTTTTACTCCCGGCTGCTGCCCGAGTTCGCGCAGTTCCAAGGGGGTGAATTTCACCTGAGCCGGTCCGCGCCGCCCGAAAACATGCACATCGGTTATCGGGGATTTGTAGAGCTCTTTCGCCACGTTTTCCGGAATCTCGGTTTTGAGCATATCGGCAGGGTGCTTCGCCATTACCCGCGCAATATCGAGGGCGACGTTACCGACCCCGATAACCGCGACCTCTTTCGCTTCTAAGGGCCAAAAACGCGGATAATCCGGGTTGCCATCATACCAAGAAACAAAATCGGCAGCCCCATAGCATTCCGGCAAATCCTGACCGGGCAAATCAATCGGTTTATCACGGTCAGACCCGGTAGCGAAAATAATCGCATCATAGTGTTCATGCAGGTCATCGACAGTAATATCGGCGTCCTCGCCGCCAACATTCACATTTGCCAGCAAACGGATATCACCGCGCTGCAAGACCTTGTAGAGGGCAGTAATAATGGCTCGAATCCGGGGATGATCGGGCGCTACGCCATACCGAACTAATCCATAGGGTGCAGGTAGACGTTCAAAGAGGTCAATCTCTACGTCAAGACCAGATTTGGACAAAATATCAGAAGCATAGATGCCGGCGGGGCCGGCTCCAACTACAGCGACACTAAGCGGACGGTCAGACACTAAAACCCTTCCTTTTACATACTCAATCTGGCGGCGCCATCTTTTAGCACCTCAAACCTGAAATTATTCTATCCGCGAGTAGCGACTATCTCGCATTTTATTGAGCGGTCTCACACATTGGCTCAGCCACTTTTACTAATAGGCACGAGTGCAGGAAGCAGCGGCGAAGAAACGGGCAAACCCTACTTTGAACGCCGCTAGCTCCTAACTCACGCAATAAAAGCAAAGCTGCCCCAAGTAATGATGCATGGGAGACAATAGGAATATTAAAGGAGGAAACAAATGACTACACGGAGAACTCCGCGCAGGCCAGCGATGCTAGATGCCGAGCAGGCAGAAAACATTCCCGGTGCCGAGGACGGGGCGATCTCTTCGGAGGTTGCCCACTTGGTAGCGCAAACTCTGCTAGGAATCGAAAAAGAAAGTGACGATAAGGTTAAACGTTTACGCCAGCTGCTAGAATCTGGCGGGATAGATACGGTCAGTGAACTCTGGTCCGCCTCACCAGCCAATACTTTGCCCGGAACGCTTTGGCGGCTTTACTTGGTGTATCAATGGTATTTACGCGATCCAGATCTGGTAAATGAACGCTTCCAGCAGGGGCTGGCAGCTCTTGAAATTGGGGAAGTTTTTTCGCGCGAGCATTGCGAAAAATCGGTTTTTGCCCTCATGAATAAACTAGCGGAGCTTTGGCGAACGCAAACCTCAATTGATCAGCTGGCTCCGCTGCTAGATCGCACCAGCGATTTCCTGAAAGTACTGGCCAGTGGGGTCAGTGCTGACTGGATTAAAGACGCCCGAGATAAACTGGCTGATCCGGTAACCCTGCGTCCCGAAGCGCTATTACAAACCGCGCGCGACCTAAAGCTTTCAGCGCGTGCAGCCAAGGTAAATCGCCTAAACTAGAACTAAATATACCCGGACTAGTTCAGTACCGTCACCAAATCATTCATTAGAAGGGATCGGCATGAACAGCAAACAGGAAGCTGACAACAAGCCAGAACCTAAAGTAGGCAAAGCTAAAATTAAAGAGGATGCGCAAGGGGACCCCCAGGTGGTGCCTTCGCCTGCCGACATTGCCCGGATATATAAAGAAAACCCGCAAACTGAACCAGTATCCCAGGTAGACCGGCAAGCGGCACAATCCAACTTTGAGACCGCCACCGCTGACGAGCTAATATCTTCAAAAACCTCTCCTGAACAGTTTCCCGGCACCGATTACGAGGACGCGGACTACGCCCTCCCCGATAAAAAACCCCCGTTTATAGGGGGGCAAAAGGTCGATAAATCCGGTAAGCCTCCTGCCTCGGAAAATAACGCTGGAAAACCAGCTAGCGAAAAGAAAGCCAAGACCGGGAAACCGGCAGCTGCCAGTAAGCCTGCTGATTCCCCAGGAAAAGCCAAATCTAAGGCGCAAAGGTATTCCGATACAGAAGCATTAGCGGGCGGTCACGCCCAAACCGATGGCCCCGATGATCTTTCCCAAATCAGCCCCTCCACTTTGCGAGAGGCACCCGGGATGGACAAACTCGCACAAGCCGGTCCCCTCGGTCAAGACAAGCCCCTCCCCAAAGGTCGTTTCGGGGACCGGGAACTATCTTGGATGCAGTTCAACCAGCGGGTATTAGAGCAAGCAGAGGACGAGCGGCTCCCAATCTTAGAGCGCGCCTGGTTCACCACTATTTTCTCTTCCAACTTGGATGAGTTCTATATGGTGCGCGTAGCGGGACTAAAACGCCGCATTGCCGCCGGAATTGCCCGCACCGCCGCCTCCGGCCTTACCCCCCGGCAAGTGCTTGACCTGGTGACAGAGCGCGCCCAAGTATTGTGTGCTCGGCAAGCCGGTTTCGTGCAAAACACTTTGCTAGGCGAACTAGAAAATGTGGGGATCAAACTGCGGCGTTGGAATGACCTTTCCTCGGAGCAACAAGATTTTCTGCACGGGTATTTCCGCCGCCAGATTTTCCCGATCCTGACTCCGCTGGCGGTCGATCCTTCACACCCCTTCCCCTACATTTCGGGACTGTCAGTTAATTTGGCGGTAGTAGTGCGCAATCCCTTAACGGGAAAACAGCATTTTGCCCGGGTTAAAATCCCGGAAAGCCTGCCTCGGCTAATCTGTGTGGAGCAAGCAATAGACCAGGTCAGCCCGGAAGACGCGATTGATACTAACGGGGAAGCCACCTTCATTACTCTGGAGGATGTAATTGGTCCGCACCTCGATCACCTCTTTCCCGGGATGGAAATCTTGGAACATCACGTGTTCCGCCTGACCCGCAATGAGGATTTGGAAGTCGAAGAGGACGACGCCGAGAACCTGCTTACCGCAATGGAACAAGAATTGCTACGGCGCCGTTTCGGCCCAGCAGTGCGCCTAGAGGTTGCCGAAGGCATCTCGCGGCCAGTATTAGACTTCCTGGTTGCCAAATTAGAGATCGGAATGGAGGACGTTTTTGCTCTACCGGAACCAATTGATTTGCGCTGCCTAAACGAGCTGCATGAACTAGATTTACCGGAACTGAAATACCAAAAGTTTGTACCGGCCACTGCTGCCGGTCTTGCCGAAGTAGAATCGGCTACCCCCACCGATATTTTCGCCATGATTCGCAGTCACGATGTGCTGTTGCATCACCCTTATGATTCCTTCTCTACCTCGGTGCAGCATTTCGTCACCTACGCCGCCAGGGATCCCAAAGTGCGTTCCCTAAAACAAACCTTGTACCGTACTTCCTCGGATTCACCGATCGTGTCTGCCCTGATCGAGGCGGCACAAAACGGCAAACAGGTGTTGGCGATTGTAGAGATCAAAGCCCGTTTCGACGAGGACGCCAATATTTCCTGGGCGCGTAAATTAGAGCGCGCCGGGGTACATGTGGTCTATGGCATGGTAGGTTTGAAGACCCATTGCAAACTGTCGATGGTGGTTCGCGAAGAAGCCGACGGCCTGCGCCGTTACTGCCATGTGGGCACCGGCAACTATCACCCCAAGACAGCACGCGGATACGAGGATTTGGGGTTGCTTACCTGCGATCGCGAGGTAGCCCAAGACCTTACTCGCCTGTTCAATCAGCTATCCGGTTATGCGCCCCGCACTTCCTTCCATCGCCTGCTGGTGGCTCCGCGCTCTATCCGCCCGGGCATTATTGAACGCATTGAACGTGAAGTAGACAATCACCGCAAAGGCTTGCCCGCCTATATCGGGATTAAAGTAAACTCCCTGGTAGACGAGGCGGTAACTGATGCTCTCTATCGAGCCAGTCAGGCCGGGGTACCGATAGATATTGTGGTGCGCGGGATTTGCACGATTCGCTCCGGGGTACGTGGGCTATCGGAAAATATCCGAGTGCGTTCCATTTTGGGGCGTTTTCTGGAGCATTCGCGTATTTACGCTTTTGAAAATGCCGGACAACCAGAGGTTTGGATCGGTTCAGCTGACCTGATGCACCGCAACTTAGATCGCCGGGTGGAGGCTTTGATTAGGATCAAAGATCCTGATATGACCGCGGAACTAATGGATTTGGTGAAGCTTCAGGCCTCTCCAGCAGTATCTTCTTGGCATTTACGCCGGGACGGTACTTGGCGGCGACATATTAATAGCAAAGATGGCTCGCCCCTTATGGACATTCAAGAGTACCTAATTAACAAGGCTAACTCGCGGATGAAAGGACGCTAAACGGCTGATCGTCCATCTAACTCTTCATGTTGAACAGTTACCACCCTTTTTACCTGGGGAAATGACCTTATAAGTAATTTGTTAGACAATAGAGACAGATTACGAGAAAGGCAAGTTGCTACCATGACGGCTCGACCTAAGCCACCGCATATGCGGATAGTACGTTCCGCAGGCGCACTAGTGTGGCGTCTGCGAGAGGGAGCCACCCCAATTCCCGGCACTTCCATCCCCGCCCAGCGCCAGGACATAGAGGTGCTGATTGTACATCGTCCCCGCTATGATGACTGGTCTTGGCCCAAAGGCAAACGCGAACCCGGGGAAGCAATCCCTGCAACCGCGGTACGCGAAGTTGAAGAGGAAACTGGAGTTCCGATTCGCCTAGGAGCGCCGCTGACCGTGCAGCGTTACCGTTTGGGATCGGGAGTGACCAAAGAAGTTTATTACTGGGTAGGATTCCCAGATGTTCCCGCGGAAACTTTGCGGGCGCGCCCTCTGGCTCCCCCAGCTCCGAGCAAGGAAATTGATAAGTCACAATGGGTGGGTGCGCGCAAAGCGATGCGCCTGCTGACTCGCCGCGGGGATCGACGCCTGCTGGAAGAACTGCTCACCCGACTGGCGGAACGTACTTTGAGCACTCGGACACTGGCGGTGCTCCGGCACGCTAAAGCCACTAAACGCTCCCATTGGGAGGGTAACGAAATGACCCGGCCGCTTTCGAGGCGCGGCTCCTCGCAAGTGTTACGCCTACTTCCCGCGCTTTCTGCCTTTGGTATCAATCAGATAATAACTTCGCCGTGGCGCCGCTGCGTGGCCACGGTCGCCCCTTATGCCACGCTTTCGGGCACTACCTTAAAAACGGAGGCTTCCTTCACCGAGGACGCCTATCGGGAAGATCCCTCGCGGATGCGAGGGATAATCCGGGGATTGCTTTCGGAAAGTCAGCAAGGTCAGCCGGCCGCTCCCTTGGCAATTTGCGTACATCGTCCCACGATTCCGGGGATTATCGGGGAGCTAGCACCGCTCACCCCTAACCATCTAGGCAGATTGCTGCCCCAGGATGACCCCTATTTAAAAACCGCGGGAATGCTAATCGTACATATGGCAGATTACCCGGAGCCGAGAATTGTTGACCTGGAGGTATTTCGCCTAGATCCCTAGGGGTTTTAGCGGTGAGATATTTTAGTGTCCCTAGGCCTTGTGGATACCATCGGGCTTTATTACTGTCAGGCAACCGTGACTCGCAAGGGAACCACGATCGCTAAACTGAGGACATGAACAATTCCCGCGCCTCTGTCCGCCCGGATTTTTCGGCTAGCAATCCCCCTAGTACGGATAATAATTCCGCTCCCTGCCTACTACCGCGAGTGGGCATCGGTAGCGACGTTCACGCTTTTGCCGAACCCAAAGACCCCAGCTCGGCTGCTCGTCCCTGCATGGTTGCTGGACTTTCTTGGCCGGGAGAGCCCCCGCTTAAAGGACATTCGGATGCCGATGTTGCGGCTCATGCTCTGTGTGACGCGATTCTATCAGCTGCTGGTCAAGGGGATCTGGGTACCCATTTTGGTACTGACCGTCCCGAGTGGAAAGGTGCCAGCGGCACCCAGCTACTGGCAGCCACTATGGAGATTATTCATCAGGCCGGGTGGGGACTGGGAAACGCCGCGGTCCAAGTGATCGCGAACCGCCCCCGGATGGGGCAGCGTTATCAACAGGCGCGCGCTGTACTGGAGGAAGCGGTAGGGGCACCGGTATCGATTTCTGCGACTACCTCGGACAAGTTGGGTTTCACCGGCCGTGGGGAGGGAGCGGCAGCCATAGCTACCGCGCTGGTTTATCCCCTAACTAACTTGAACTGAAAGCCGGGATCTGAGAAATACTCTGACCCTCTCTAGGCAAGCTGTCGATATGCCTGCGCTCCCGGGTTGGTGAAAATAACTCTCCTCCGAAGGTAAAGAAAAAAGCAAGTTAGTAAAAATACGCTCGGCGAATTTTGTCTTTCCAAGCTTTTTGAAGCCAGCTTTTTAGGTTTTTAGTGACCTGCATCATAGCAATACAGGTCTTAAGGCCTAGATTTTTTTAGAAAAAAATACTTAATAAATATGCGCTTAAAACCGGGATTTTCCTGGCCTTTTACCCCAAATATAGCAAAAAGGATCTCTAGCTCTCACATACCTAAAGTCCCGGGGGATATTGTGATTTGCTTGACAGCAAGATAATATGTTTCGAAGTCGAAAGTATCGGCATTAACCCCAATGGAGAGCAAATGATAACTACATTCTCAACATTACTGATGCCCACCGTCGGTGCGGCAGATTTTATTAGCAGCGGAAGCACCAGCGGTATCGCCATTGCAATGGTTATCTATTTCGTAGCCATGATTCTGATTGGTATCTATGGTTACACCCGCACTCAAACCATGGATGACTTCATGGTTGGTGGACGTTCCTTACCTCCCCTAGTCGCCGCCCTCTCTGCGGGAGCCGCAGATATGTCAGGGTGGCTAATGATGGGACTGCCCGGGGCACTCTATTTAACCGGTTTAGTTGAATCTTGGATTGCTATCGGCTTGCTGATCGGCTCCTGGTGCGCCTGGAAATGGGTAGCTCCTCGCTTGCGTTCCTATTCGCAAATAGCGGGAGATTCGATTACCGTACCTTCCTTCATGTCTGCGCGACTAAAGGACAATAAGTTTATTCTCCAGCTGGTAGCCGGGATTATTATTCTTTTCTTCTTTACCATCTACGTAGCCAGCGGCATGGTGTCCGGTGGGGTGTTCTTCGAATCTATTTTCCATGTCAACTACCACGTAGGCATGGTGCTCGTAGCCGGCGTAGTCATCCTCTACACCTTGGTAGGCGGGTTCCTAGCTGTCTCCTGGACCGATATGGTACAGGGCATTATGATGTTAATCGCCCTGCTCCTAGTACCAATCTTCGGCATAGTTGCCCTAGGTGGCTTTGGAGTAATGACCGACACCCTGAACGGCCTGGAAGGACATATGTTCTCCATAGTAGGTGATGGAGCGGCCGGTAAACTGTCCATCCTTAACGGCTTGGCCTGGGGTCTGGGTTATGTAGGTATGCCCCATGTGATCGTGCGCTACATGGCATTACGCTCGCCCAAGGAAGCAACTTCGGCTCGTCGCCTGGGCATCGGCTGGATGTTCCTGTGCGTTTTGGGCGCCACTTTGACCGCCCTAATCGGGCGTGCCCTGTCCGAAAACGGTCTCGCTGGAATCAAAGAAGCCTTGGCACTGGTGAAACAGAATCCGCAAGAAAGTATCTACCTGGTGATGGGTCAACAGCTCTTCCCCTCGGTACTAGCCGGTTTTATGTTGGCTGCTATTTTGGCCGCCATCATGTCTACCGTTTCTTCACAGCTGCTGGTGACTTCCTCTGCAGTAGTAGAAGATATCTACCGCGGTATCAAGAAGCGCCGTTTGCTGGGCGCCAAGGGTATCAATGCCGGCCGGATGGTGGTTTTAGCGATTTCGGTTATCGCCGCTTTCTTTGCCTGGTTCCGCACTGATTCGATCCTGGGACTGGTATCCTTCGCCTGGGCAGGATTCGGCGCCGCCTTTGGTCCTGTAATTGTACTCAGCCTCTACTGGCGTAAATACACCTGGCAGGGTGCGGCAGCCGGTATGGCCGTGGGCGCTATTACCGTGGGTATCTGGGGCAACCTGCCCGATACCTTACCGATGATCTTCCAGGTATACGAGATCCTGCCTGGGTTCTTGCTGAACCTCCTGGTATCTTGGTTGGTTTCCCGCGCCACCTACAAGCCGAATGCCGAAATCGATGAGGAGTTCGATCTGTCGGTCAAGCTCGCTCACGCTTCACAAGATGAAATCAATTCGGCTCTGAAAGGTCGCTCCGTAACTCCTATTACTACCGTTCCGTTTGCCCAGGTAGCGGGGGAGGAATCGCTGACTACAGACAAGTCCAGCAAATAAAAGTGGACTCTAGGAAAAAAGTCCCCTAAATCAGGGTACACGCCCACGCATCTAGTGTTACCTTGAACATATAAGTGCGTAGAGGGTCGAGCTACTATACAGCTCGGCTCTCTACGCCTTAGGTGCGATCGATACCTATTAACAGTTTCCTAAGAAAGGACGCAAACAAATGTCAGAAAGCGTGGCTCCCCCCAAAGTTGGTGGGGAAACCGGCGACTGCCGTCACTTAGCGGATTTGGCGGTTGCTCGTGCCCAAAAATGGGTACGAGAGTCTGAGAAATACCCGGAAGATCGGGCAGCCAAACTCTTGTCCCAGGTGCTCGAAGATCAAGCAGGTCTAGACTTCACCGTTGCCTTTGTTGACGGGGTTATTCGCCCCGAGGACATTAAAGTCGCCGCTGAGGAGCTAAACCGTCTCTCGTCCTCGTCCGTGAGCTTCCTGCCCTGGTACCTGCGTTTACCCTTTAAGGTGGGCGGCGCAATGGCTCCGCTGCTACCTAAAATGGTTATTCCCATTACCCGCACTGTGTTCGCGAAACTAGTCGGGGATCTGGTTCTGGACGTATCTGATGCCAAACTAGGACCGGCGATTGAGCGGTTAAAGCAAGGCGGAATGCGGCTCAATATGAACCTGCTGGGTGAAGCCATCCTGGGTGATGAAGAGGCTAATAAGCGGCTCACCGACACCATGGCGCTACTGGAACGTCCAGATGTTGAATACGTATCTTTGAAGGTATCTGCAGTCACCGGCCCTCACAATCCTTGGGCATATGATCACGTGGTCGATCGAGCCGTAAAGGCTCTCCTGCCGCTATATCGCCGCGCCAACTCCTATGAACCAAAGAAGTTCATCAACCTGGATATGGAAGAATACAAAGACCTCCATATGACCATTGATGTATTCAAGAAGATTCTGGAAACCCCCGGTCTAGAAAAGCTGGAAGCCGGCATCGTGTTACAGGCTTACCTGCCCGACGCCCTCCCCGCAATGCAGAACCTGCAAGAATGGGCAGCGCGGCGCGTAGCCAATGGGGGCGGAAGGATCAAAGTTCGCGTAGTTAAGGGCGCGAACCTGTCGATGGAAACCGTTGATTCTCGTGAGCGTGGCTGGAAACTCACTACCCAAAAGAGCAAGCAAGACACCGACTCTAACTATATGAAGGTGTTGGACTACGCCCTGACTAAAGAGCACACTCGCAACATTAAAATCGGCGTGGCTGGAATGAACCTGTTCACCGTGGGCTTTGCCTACGAACTGGCACATGAGCGGGGAGTGTTAGAGTCCGGCGGCGTAGAGTTCGAGATGCTGACCGGAATGGCTTCTCCCCAGTCCAAGGCAGTAGCCGAGGACACCGGTCACCTCCTGTTCTACGTGCCGGTAGTTAATCCGGAAGAATACGACGTGGCCATTGCCTATCTGGTGCGGCGGCTGGAAGAAAACTCGCTGGATCAGAACTTTATGTCTGATATTTTTGATCTGGATGACGCCAATGTGCTCCACAAGGAAGAGCAGCGTTTTAGGCGCGCCTTAGAGCGGGTCTACGACGTCGAGGTCGGCCCGGTACGCCAGCAAAATCGTCTCACCGAGACGGCTGAAGATATTAAATCTTTCGTACAAAAGGATGGGGAGTGGACTTTCGAAAACACTCCGGATTCTGATCCTTCGCTACCGGAAAACATCGAATGGTCACGCCAAATCGTAAAGGCGATTCCCGATTGCCAGATTGGGATTAAAGAGGTTGAGGAAGCTACCGTTTCCGATGCTAAGGTGCTAGATCAAATGTTGGCTGGAGCAGCCGCGGCCGCCGAAGTGTGGGCAGCACGTCCCGCTAAGGAACGCAGCGAGATTATTCACCGCGTTGGCGTGCTATTGAGCCAAAACCGGGCGAAGCTGATGGAGATTGCGGCCGCAGAATGTGGCAAAGCCCTAGATGGCGGCGATATCGAGGTATCGGAGGCCGTGGACTTCTGCCACTACTACGCGCAGCAGTGCCTGGAGCTAGAACAGCAAGCGGGCGCTAAGTTCCAGCCGGCACGGGTAACGGTTTCGACCCCGCCCTGGAACTTCCCGATCGCTATTCCTACTGGTTCGACCGTTTCGGCGTTGGCAGCAGGTTCGGCAGTGATCTTCAAGCCGGCCAAAGAATCGTGCCGCACGGGCGCGCTGCTTGCCCAGATTATGTGGGAAGCGGGAGTTCCGCGTGAGGTTCTACAGTTTGTCCAATTAGGCAATCGGGAACTCGGCAAGAACCTGATGGCTGATGAGCGAGTAGATCGCGTGATCTTGACTGGTTCGATCGACACCGCCAAGATGTTCCGTTCCTGGGACAACAATATGGGGCTGTTGGCGGAAACCTCTGGTAAGAACGCTATTATCGTCACCCCCTCGGCGGATCTAGACCTGGCGGTTAAAGATATTATTAACTCTGCGTTTAGCCACTGTGGGCAAAAGTGCTCCGCTTCTTCCCTGGCCATCCTGGTCGGTTCAGTCGGATACTCCGAAAGGGTTCATCGTCAGCTACTTGACGGTGTACGTTCCCTGGTTGTGGACTACCCCTCCAACCCCTCCAGCCAAACCGGTTCGCTGTGTACTCCCGCAAAGGGGAAGCTGCTGCGCGGCCTAACCACTTTGGGACCGGGAGAGCATTGGGCGCTCAAACCCAAGCAGCTTGATGAATCCGGGAAACTATGGACTCCCGGCATTCGTGCTGGGGTACAACCGGGCAGTGAATACCACCTGACCGAATACTTCGGTCCGATTCTCGGGATTATCCGCTGTGACACCCTGGAAGAAGCCATCGAGATCCAAAACGCTACCGACTACGGTTTGACCGCTGGTTTGCACTCATTGGATGCCGATGAAATCAACCTGTGGCTAGATCGCGTACAGGCCGGTAACGTCTACGTCAACCGCGGTATCACCGGCGCTATCGTGCGCCGTCAGCCCTTCGGCGGTTGGAAGAACTCCGCGATTGGGGCGGGTACGAAAGCTGGCGGCCCGTCCTATCTGTTCGGTTTAGGCGAATGGGAAGCCGATGGTATTCCGGAAAACGAGGACGTGGAGCTGCGCAACCGCGCCTTGGTTGAAGCCGCGAAAGTAGCGCGCTCTTTGGACTCCAACAAAGAGTTCGTAATGTCCTCGCTGCGTTCTTCACAGCAGGCTCTGGACAGCGAGTTCGCTATCGGACATGACCCCTCGGATCTGCGGGTTGAACGTAACGTGTTGCGTTACCGCCCACTGCCGGTACTTATCCGCCTATCCGAAGGAGAGGACGCTTCTCAGGTGTTAATGCTGGCAGCTGCCGGTCGCGCCGTTGGTTCTCAAGTCTCGGTATCGATGCCGCAAGAACCAGACTCCGCACTGCTCCAGTACCTGCGAGTACAGCACATCGATTACGAAGTCGAGTCCGATCAGGCCTTCCGTGACCGTCTGCCCGCCTGGGCCGCCGGTGCCGGACTAGATGGACGTATCCGCCTAATCGGTGGAGATGTTAAGGCAGTCAATGAAGCAGTTAACGGAAATGTGAATGTGGCGGTCTGGTCGCATCCGGTGACTGCTTGTGGACGAGTAGAAATGATCCCATTTGTTCGCGAACAGGCAGTAGCCTTCACTAACCACCGCTTCGGTAATCACACTCCACTTTCGGAGCAGGTGAAAATCTAGGCACTGCGGTAGTTCCATAACTAAATAAATGCCTTGCGGGGGTTGGGAAATATTTCCCAACCCCCGCAAAAGTTTCCCCCGCACGTTTTACGGACTACCGCGGGTAGGTAATCGCTGATTATGGGGATTACCCATCAGCCCGATTATTCCGCTGCGCCCTCTAGGCTATCGGCGTCCTCGTTCCCTAGGATCCACGTTGGATCACGCAAGCGACAGTCAGGAGCCTACGCTCTAGCTGACCAGCTGACTTAACAGCGTGAAAAGCCTACTAGCAGCGCAATACTTCCCGCTGCGCTAATTGCTCCTGGAATCACTTAGCTGCATTTAACTGCAACTTGGTGGCTACGATTCTAGTCACTGCCTGGTTTACTTGTTCCTGACTGATCTTCCCGGATTTAACCGCTGCCAGAACCCCCTGGTAGGCGGCATCAAAATCTTTAGGATCAAGCACAATATCAATCCCTGCCTGGATTGCCTTAACCGCGGCCTCTGAGGGCTGATAGTTATCACTAATCGCCCCCATACTCATGGCATCGGTGATCAAAATTCCTTGATACTGTAGCTTTTCTCGCGCCCAGCCAGTCACCACCTTTTTTGACAGGCTGGCAGGAGTGTTATCTCCAAAAGCTTTCGGAAAACAAACGTGGCTAACCATAATCAGTTTTACGTCTTTAGCAACCGCATCTTTAAAAGGCACTAAATCCACCTGTTCCAGCTCGGTCGCATCCTGTTGCGAAACGGTTATCCCTTTATGGGAGTCTGCACTGGTAGAGCCGTGGCCAGGAAAATGCTTATAGGTGGCAAGTACTCCACTGGTCTGCAAACCTTTAGTAAAAGCAGCTGTCATAGTGGTAACCGTCTGGGGATCACTGCCGAACGCCCGATATTTAAGCAAATCATTTTGCGGATTCGTCAATACATCGGCATCGGGGGCAAAATCGATATTAAACCCGAGATCAGCAAGATATTTCCCCATTTCGGCACCAATTTGGAGGGCGCGATTACCATCTTTGCCAGCACCTACCTCACTCATATTCGGATAGGGTTTAATCCCCATGCTCTTGGAGCCGCTGACCCGAGCGACCGTGCCGCCCTCCTCGTCAACCGCGATAAAGACGGGGATCCCGACCCGATCTTTACTGTATTTTTGCAGGTTAGAGAGCATGGTTTTTACTTGCTCCGGCGATTGTAGATTCGCAGAGTTATATATAACTCCCCCCACTGGTCGCTTCGCAAACGCCTGTTTAGTTTGTTCCCCCGAAGCCACTACGCTCCCATTGAACTTGGAGAGCGCTTCCGGAGTCACCATAAACATCTGCGCAACTTTATCTTCTAAAGACATTTTTGCTACCAAGGATGCAGCCGGATCCGGATCGGTACTTTTCGTCAAAGTGCTAGCGGTAGAGCCGGGAGTAGATTTTTCCGGCGTCGCTTTTGGGGCATCAGTGGCGCTGCTACAAGCACTTACCGTTCCCATGGCAAATGTCACTAGGATTGCCGCCACTACCAGGCGCCATTTTTTTATAAAACTCTTGCTAACCACTGGTTTTCTTTTTGTCATCGTTATCCGTGATTCCTACTGTTCGTACTCACAAACGTAACCGGCTTTCCCACTAATTCTGTCTCCGGCATCGGGAGCAGCAAACATGTTGTCACGTTCGTCATTCCACGACCACTGACCTCTAATCTTCCACAACAGCAGATAGAACTCCGGTGCCCCGTCTAAATCAGTATGTGAGGGTTCGCCGGGGAACCAGTTCTGATATGACCATTCTTCGCCAGTCACCCAGTGGGCAAAAACGCCACTATCTCTTTCGGAAGTGTATCCACCCATCCAGGCGAACTCGATTCCTTTAGATTCAACTAACGAAATCACCTGTTGTTCTTCTTGTTGGCTGGTTATAGTCACCAAATGCCCACCCTTTGCCATACAGGTATTATTAGCCTCTGACCAGGTCTTATCTTCTCTAAATGCCTCGTAACGGCTCTTGTGCTTCTCTATGCCAGAACGTTTAACCGGAGTAAAGGCAAACCCGTCTTTAATAGCTCCCACTTTGAAGTCATCGGCATCACCAATCAGTGCCGAAATTGTCCGCTCTGCATAAGGGTCTGCCTTGGAGTCGGAAGTGTATTCGATAGTGTAAAGATTCTTTTGCCGAGAGTTAATCTTTTCTAGGACTTCGCCCATATCGGAGATCGAACTAATATCCCACAGATACCCTTTGGTTTCATCCGCGATTTGCTGCAAGGTGTCTAAATCAGATTCCGAACTGCCAATTAGATAGATTGGCACTGCTTTTTCGGTGGCCAGGCTGATTACTTCATCCAAGGTGTGGGAACTAGAGTTTTCGATCCCATCGGTAAAGGCAATCACACAGTTCGATCCTGTCCGGTTCCCCGCATTTGCTACGCCCTCGTATAAAGCATCATATAAAGCAGTATCGCCATCGGCGGTGATATTTGAGATCCCGGTCAATAACCTATTTTTTTCTCCGGTTAGCGTGGACATATACATCAGGTAGGTATCGAACGCCATTAGCTCCGCTTTATCACCCACTTTATAGTCGAGAGTGTTTACAAAGTTACGCATGGCGTTTTGCATTTCCCCTAAATCTTCCGACATGGAAGCCGACTTATCTAAGAGCACCTCGAAACCTACGCCCTGGTTGTCTTTTATCCTCTCTATCTTCTTTATTTCGCGTTTTATTTCGCTCCCACCAGCTATTTTTTCTTTTATCGCCCCGGTGGGGGATTTAAGGGTAAGTTCTTGCTGATCACTATCTGTTAACGACAAGTACAGCCGCACCGTCGGATATTGAGAGACATCGGTACTTACGATTTCTAAATCATAGTTGGCATGGTTTTCCATTAGCTCGGTACGCAAAGCATCATAGTCGGCTGTGGTGCCGGAAAGCTGCGACACATAGTTCGAGTAGTAAAACCAGCCCCCGATGGTTAGCACTAACACTATTGCCAGGGCACTGGCCAGGGCGATGATTAGCCCCCGATTTTTCTTATTCGAGGACGTGACAGCATTTGCCGCGGGAGCCGCGTATCCGCCTGCAGGAGGCATCTGATAGGGGTACCCCCCGGAATTGGGGTATCCAGGCGAAGACGCACCCGCAGCCGAGTATCCGGGAGTGGGCTGTCCCGGATAGGGCGAGGAGACGGGTGAGTACTGCCCGGGATAGGCACTGGAACCGGGGTAAGTGCTATCGGGATGAGGCTGATTTTGCGAGGCTGGAGAGACATTAGTAGCTAACGGCTGCGAATCCTGTCCGGTGTTAGCTTCCGCAGTACGGTTAGTTGCTTCAAGACGAGTACCACATTTACTACAAAAAACTGCCGCGTCAGGATTGTCATTGCCACATTGCGAACAAAAAACCATCTTTCTTATTCCTTAAAATGGGGAGTTTCTTGGACTTAACCATAAATCCAACAACTATCAGTTTAAACCCGCTGAACAAACCAATGTTTATGTCATAGCGAATTAGCTCCGAAAAACGTTTACCCGTATTAGTTTTCAGACAGCGATTAAGGCAGCCACAGGGTGCCGTCCCCGGCTGCCAATAGATTATTGGCTATCCCATAGGAAATAGCTCTATCTGCTAACTGTCTAGCTGGCGCAGTTAACGGAGAAATACCGTAAAGCAACTTAAAGGCTTCACCTATAATTTCTGTTCGCTCCATGCTGTTAGTACGGGAAATCTGCCACCGCAAGGCGTTAGCTACCTCAGTTAGGGTCAGCGACTCCAGTTTACGGGGTAATCCAATTGGAGATTGCAGGGCAGTATTCCAGCTGAGGGGATCGACCCCAGCTGGCCAAACAGTGCGCATTCCGGGCTCTGATATCAGGCGTAAAGCGGATCCGAGGCAACGGCTGATTTCTTCCGGTCGCTGATCGTGATATTCAATCCGGTACTTCTGACACAAGCGGCGCGCCAGAAATTCCAGTGGCATCGGCCCTTCGACACTAATAATACTTTTAGCGAAAGAGGTGGTAGAGCCGGCCACTGCTGGTTCATCAAGACGTTGTTTCGGACGTGTAAAGCGGGGTTGATAGTCAAAGTATCCGCGTACTCGAATAGTGATTAGCCTGGTTGAAGGTTGGCGGTCGGCATCGGCTAATATTTCCCGGGGCTTATGAGGGGCGGCGGGAGGTATTCGGGAGGGCGCCAGCGGACTTTGGGCAGCTCGTCGCAGAGCTGATGCTGCTGGCGATAGGGCTGATTCTGAGGATTCTGACTGTGATGCTAGCAGGTTAGCTGGCATTTCATCCGGCACTTCTGCAAAAGCCGAACGCGGTGCTTCTGGTTGCGTTGCCGGATGCGCTGCTAGGTTACTCCCAGTTCCAGCGTTACTGGTCACAGTATGGTTCTTGCGTGCCACGAACTCTTCGAAACTCATATTGAGTTTGGAATCAAAACCCATCTTTTGGAAATAATCCCAGATAGCAGCATCATCAAGTGGTGCTGCCTGCGCCGGCGCCGCTTCAGTTGGGGCAGCTGCCGGCGTTCCTGTCGGTGATGGCGCAGGACTTGCCTGCGCGGGAGCAGCAGGGAACGCTTCCGGCGGCTGGGCAGCTGCAAGTGGTGTAATCGTCGCGTTACCATCCGGGTATTCAGTTTGTAGTTGCGGGGTCAATTCCTGAGCCAACGGAGCTGGCGAAGACATCGATACCGCGAGTGGGGTTTCCATGGGAGTAGTTGGATTTGATACCGGTGAGGTTGGGGAATCTAGGGGCATAACCGATGCCGACTGTGGTAGCGCCGCTGGCTTTGGAGGAGCTGTACTTGGCAAGGGCTGATCAGAGGGCGGAGCAGGCGCCGGTCGTATCTGGCTGTTGGCAAGGGTGGGAGGCTGTGGGGGCAGATCTCGGTTTACCAGGGAGCGGCGCGGAGGAAACTCGCTGCCCGGAGCCAAAACATTGCCCGGGCTGGTTTCCGGTTTTACCTGGGATGAGTCCGCCGCACCACTCGCGGCGGGAGCCGGTTGGACTTCCCCTCGCTGATCCGGTGCGCTAGCCGGGCTCTGTACGGGTAGCCAGGGCATTTGTCCGCGCGAAGCGCTCCATTCAGGGTTAGCAGAAACCGCAGGAGCTGGCGTGGTTGCGACTGCCTCTGGATTGCTCTGGTGAGAATTTGATTCTGCTTCCACAGGCTGCGGCGCCGGATTTGTGCTGGGGGCTTGCTTCACCCCGGCACTATCCGCAGGATTTTGGGCACTATCGTTTTCAGCCGCGTAAGCTGCCGAGACCATAGCCGCTAGTCCCATTCCTAAGCTTTGGGGGTCATCAACATCTTCCGCAGCTATCTCCGCAGCAGGTTGCCCCGGGTTAGCAAGTGGTGATGCCCCCTCGGCACTATCAAAATTATCTTGGGGGTGACCAGCTGAAACTGCGGGACGACTGGAAACTATTGGTGCTGGCGCAGGTTCGGGTGCTTTGGGTGCCACCGGGCGGGAAGAGCCGGGGGCTACTTTGAGATTTGGTGCTGGTGAGGACGCTTCTCGTGGCGGCGCGGGGGCTGGACGCATTTTCGTGTTTCCTTCACCCGCGGATTTTTTTCCTAAATCCGGGAGTGGTTCTAATACCAAAGATGCCGGGTTTTGGGAGATAGACTGCCCGGATTTCATCCACAACCCAAAAACTTGTTCCGCGAGTTGAGCATTACCTGTGAGCATTGCGGTCAAAGCGACCGTATCTACCAGTCGTTTTACCTGCCAACGTGGTAACTGCCCTTCCTTAATCGCGCGGCGTGCCTGCTCGATACTGACGCGCAGATCCTGTAAACGAGGATCGTCAAGTTGGGGGTTTAGCTGTTTTGATATTTCCAGGCAACGCTTCGCCACTTTCGCTAGCGTCAGTTTAGCCATAGCGCTTTGCCCCCTTTCGCAAACTTAAACACATCACCATTGAGGGAGTAACCAGCCAGGCGGAAACTCGCCCTGAACTTAGCAGGCTAGCCGCTTTCCGCGCCTCGCGTCTGCCTGGTTCCCGCTCCGTTTGCGGGATCTGCGAAAACCATTTTAGCAGGTGGGCAACTTCGCGATCTATACCACACATAATATGGGGCGAAACCAAAAGAGCGCACTGCGGAGAGCGCAATTTCGTACGAGTTTGTTGGGCTACTTCCTCGGTTAAGTAATCATCTACCCAGGCGAAACTGGCGGCTCCGGCAGCAGACATAACTTCGGGAAACTTTGCTCGCGGGTCACCGTTAGGGCAGCGCACCCAGGGAAGATTCTTCGAAATACCCAGCAGGGGGGAAAGATGCTGATTAGCCCACTGATTCCAGGAGGTCGCCCACCGCACTTCGAAATATTTGCCAAGTTCCCGCAGGCGCGAGCCCAGAAGGCGGGATAGCACCACATTAACGTTAAAGGAATTATCTGGTTGTAGATGTACCAAGTGGGCACGCAGCAGCGGATTGAGGATACGCCGGTTTGCCCTCCCCCACAGGTTTAGCGGCCCATCTACGTCCAGGAACAGAATCGGCTGCCCTATAGAGGTTTCCCGGTGAGCACTATCTTTAGCACCAGCATGGTCGGTAGATTTAATTTGCGAGGACGAAGCCTCATCAGCAGCATGAGTTATCTCAGGTCGTAACCCGATCTTTCCCTCCGCTACTGCACTCACGTATCCTCCTTACGCTCTCACCTCTACATTATAGCGAGATTATAAGCAGCGGAGGTAATGAAAGGATCTTTTAACCCGGGAGCATATGATCAGTCAAAAGACTGCCCTAATCTGCAGGCTACCAGCCTCGCCGGGCAAGAATGGACGCAGAGGCTAGCTGTGCACGGGGATTACTTGCTGTTAAAGGTAAATTTCCTTTTCCCCGTCCCTTCGTGCAGTATTGATCCACCTAGTCTAAGCGTGCCCAGTTATCTTTCTAGGCGACGCGGATACGGGCGTCACCGCGGACGAACTCTACCGCGAGCCCTCCCCCCACGGCCTCCAGATAACCCCTGATAGTGCCAACTTTGGTGCTTTCTAAATCTCCGCGTTCAATCTTGGAAACCTGTCGCTGCGAAACCCCGATACGTGCGGCCAGTTGCTGCTGCGTTAGTCCGGACGCTTCCCGCAGTTCTCGCAGTTTATAGGCGCGCACTTCCGCCATCATCCGTTGCTTATGAGAATCAACTAAAGTTCTGTCCACCGGATGTTCCGCTAGAAAATCCTCTAAAGTTACAGTCATTTCACTTCCTCCTTCGCAACTGTTCTAGATGCCGGTCATAAAGCTCGTCAGCAATAGGGATATTCTTTCGGTACCAGCGTTGCCACTGCCCTGACTTATCCCCAGCAACTAACAAGATAGCTTGCCGAATAGGGTCAAAAGCGAACAGAATTCTGATTTCGCTCTTGCCACTAGAGCCTGGACGCAGCTCTTTCATATTCTGATGCCGAGAACCTGAAATCCGGTCTACCAGAGGTCTGCCCAGCGCCGGACCTTGCTCTTGCAGTATCTCCAAAGCCGCAACGACCTGTGCGCGCGAGTTTTCGTCGAGCGTTACCAGCCATTCGGCTACCAGCTCAACATCAACCGTCCACACACTAACAGTTTAGAACTTATAGGTTCTAACTTCAAGGGTCAGACAGGTTTACAAAGTTATCCTCACTTACAGGTTAACTGCCCCTATATCAAAGCGCGGGCAGGGACACCGAAAATATATCCGGAAGGACAACTTACGGGGGAGAGACAAGTAGGTGCAGTTTACTTGCCGTTAAAGGTAAATTCCTTTTCCCCGTCCTCGCCCTCGCGTACATCCACCACGATTTCTTGACCCGGCTCGATATCTCCGAAAAGAATCTTTTCGCTGAGGGCGTCCTCGATATCGCGCTGGATAGTCCGCCGCAAAGGGCGTGCCCCCAACACGGGATCGAAACCGCGAGTGGCTAGTTCTTCGCGAGCTGCATCGGTGAGCTTTAGGGTCATATCTTGCTCTTGGGTGCGCTCTTGCAGTTTAGTGATCATCAAGTCCACAATCTCGCGGATTTCTTCCATACCCAGTTGCGGGAACACGATTACTTCGTCCACACGGTTGAGGAATTCCGGACGGAACTGCTGCTTGAGTTCTTCCTGAACCCGATTCTTCATCCGCTGATAAGAACCGACCTGGTCATTATCGACCTGGAAACCGGTTTGCACCCCTTTATTGATTTCGCGGGTGCCCAGGTTGGTGGTCATGATGATTACGGTGTTCTTGAAGTCAACCATCCGCCCTTGGGAATCAGTAAGCCGCCCATCTTCTAGCACCTGCAAGAGAGTGTTGAAAATATCGGCGTGGGCTTTTTCGATCTCGTCAAAGAGCACCACTGAGAAAGGTTTGCGGCGCACCTTTTCGGTCAGCTGCCCGCCCTCGTCATAGCCGACATATCCGGGAGGTGCCCCAAATAGGCGTGAGGAAGTATGTTTTTCCCCGAACTCCGACATATCCAGCTGGATTAGCGCTGACTCGTCACCGAACAGGAACTCGGCCAAAGTCTTCGCCAACTCGGTTTTACCCACCCCGGTGGGGCCGGCAAAGATAAAGGAGCCGCCGGGACGATTCGGGTCTTTAAGCCCTGCGCGCGTCCTGCGAATAGATTTCGAAAGCGCACTGACCGCCTCGTTTTGGCCGATAACCCGCTTGTGCAGCTCATCTTCCATATGCAGCAGTTTCGCGCTTTCCTTTTCAGTCAGCTTAAACACCGGGATGCCGGTAGACATCGCCAAAATTTCCGCGATAGCATCTTCATCAACCGTACCGATCCGGTCACCTTCCCCGGACTTCCAGTCAGCCTCCAACTGGGCGCGTTTTTCGCCAAGTTGCTTTTCCTCATCACGCAGGCGCGCGGCCTTCTCGAAATCTTGGGCATCAATCGCGGCCTCTTTATCCCGGCGCGCCTCATTGATTTTTTCGTCCATTTCCCGAATCTCGGGAGGAGCGGTCATGCGGTGGATCCGCAGGCGCGCCCCGGCCTCGTCAATCAAATCGATGGCCTTATCAGGCAGGTAGCGATCCGAAATATAACGGTCAGACAAAGAGGCTGCCGCCCGAATCGCATCATCGGTAATGATTACCCGGTGGTGCGCCTCGTAACGGTCACGCAAACCAGTCAGAATCTTTACCGTGTCCTCCACGCTGGGTTGTTCTACCTGCACCGGCTGGAAGCGCCGCTCCAAGGCCGCATCTTTTTCAATATATTTACGGTATTCCTCGGTGGTGGTAGCCCCAATGGTCTGCAATTCCCCCCGCGCGAGCATCGGTTTAAGGATGGAGGCGGCATCGATCGCGCCCTCGGCGGCTCCGGCACCCACCAGGGTGTGGATCTCGTCGATGAATAGAATAATGTCCCCGCGAGTGCGGATTTCTTTCAGAACTTTCTTCAAGCGTTCCTCGAAGTCGCCGCGGTAACGCGATCCGGCGATCAACGACCCCATATCCAGGGAGTAAATGTGCTTGTCTTTCAGGGTTTCGGGAACGTCTCCGCGCACAATCGCCTGCGCAAGTCCCTCTACTACTGCGGTTTTACCCACCCCGGGTTCCCCGATCAGCACCGGGTTGTTTTTGGTGCGCCGCGAAAGGATCTGCATTACCCGTTCCATCTCGTTGACGCGCCCGATCACCGGATCTAGTTTGTTTTCCCGCGCCGCCTCCGAAAGGTTCCGTCCAAACTGGTCGAGGATGGCTGAACCTGACTTTTGCGGCTTCTGGGTGCCGGTACCAACCCCCACGGTTTCTCCGCCCGCTTCGTTTTGCCCCGCTCCCGGGTAACCGGAGAGCAGGTGAATCACGTTTTGGCGAATACTTCCCAGGTCAGCACCCAGGTTGGTGAGCACCTGGTTGGCGACGCCTTCGCCCTCGCGAATCAGCCCCAAGAGGATATGCTCGGTACCAATATAGTTGTGCCCCAGCTGCAGGGCTTCCCGCATCGACAGTTCTAAGACTTTCTTGGCGCGCGGAGTAAAGGGGATATGGTCTTTCGAATCGTTCTCGCCCTTGCCGATGATCTCAATGACCTGATCGCGCACGCCCTCGAGGGAAATGTTCGCCATTTCCAATGCTTTCGCGGCGACGCCTTCGCCCTCGCGGATCAGCCCCAAGAGGATATGTTCGGTACCGATATAGTTATGCTCCAGGCTGCGTGCCTCATCTTGCGCCAGCACCACTACCCGGCGCGCCCGATCTGTAAAGCGTTCGAACATTTTACTCCTTGACCTTTGGAGAGGATTCTTTCGGTTAGGGAATTGACTCCACTATGTACATTATTAGGTTTTTCCCCGTGCCCTCGCTTGGTTTCACTACCGGCTAAGGTTATTTTTTTACGAGGACGAGGACGTCGCAGCGAGGAAATAGGGCATCTACCGGACTCAGGGGAGCACCTTTGGAATCTTAGGGTTCGCCCAGAGCGGGGTTGGCTGGTTTTTCTCAGATATAGCAGGCCACGGTAATCACCAGCAGTAATGTTACCGATAGCAGGGTGACCAGTATATTTCCGATAATTTGCGTGCGTTTAACGGTGGCGGTGGCTCGCTGTCGATCCACCACGTCCGGCAGGCCTGTCCCCAGTTTTTTCCGTCCCCGTCTACCGGAGATCACGCCCACCAGGCGCAGCGCCCATCCGATAAGCGCTCCCACCAGGGCGCCCCCTAAGTGTCCTTGCCAAGAGACATTAGGGATGACGAATCCGATCAGCAGGTTAATTATTAGCAACCCACCCAGAGCGCTGGAGGAGCCGTGTAGGTTGCGAGTATAGACGAATACTCCCGCACATAATCCCAACACTGCTCCAGAGGCGCCGACTACCGCCTGCTGCTGCCCGGTAATCAGTGCCCACACCAGGGTGCCGAGCGATCCTCCCCAGGCAGAGAGCAGGTAGATAAGTAGGATCTGATAGTTGCTAATCACCCGGCGAGCGAGCTCACCCAGGATGTACAAGAACGCCATATTAGACGCTAAATGCACGATCCCGCCATGCAGGAAGGCTGCGGTCAAAAACCGCCAGGGCTGAGTGAACCCCAAGCCGGGATAGAACAGAAACTGCTCTACCAGGCTCGGAGCTAACCATGAGGCCACATAGACAATCCCGCAGGCAATGATGAGGGCGTTGATTACATTGACGCGCTGCTTAGAGTTCGTCATTTGTCCCGATGATTATTTTTGCCACCACTGAATTGGTGCAAACCACAGCTTATTCGCTGATTTCGATGGATTCGATGATGATGTCATCGAGCGGACGGTCACGTCCGTCGGTGCTCACCGCGGCGATCGCGTCGACTACCTCGCGCGATGCCTGGTCGGTTACTTTACCGAATACGGTGTGTTTGCCGTTTAGCCATTCGGTGGGCACCTGGGTGATGAAGAACTGGGATCCGTTGGTTCCCGGACCGGCATTGGCCATTCCCAGCACGTAGGGTTCATTGAAAGTCAGTTCCGGTACGATCTCGTCCCCGAAACGGTAACCGGGGCCACCGGTGCCGTTACCGAGGGGATCGCCGGTCTGAATCATGAATCCCTGGATTACGCGGTGAAAAATCACCCCGTCGTAAAGGGGTTCATTGGATTTAAGTCCGGTAGCCGGGTTTTGCCATTCTCGTCCGCCAGTGGCTAGACCTTTGAAGTTGTTTACCGTAATCGGAGTTTTATCCGCAAATAGTTCGACTTTAATGTCGCCTTTTGAAGTGTGAATTGTTGCTTCCATAGTCCTTATCCTTTCATGAAAGCCAAATTACCGACACTCAAGCTTACCGAAGAGTAGCTAAATCTGGGGCTATTCTTCCCACAAGCTAGGCGGTAACGTTTAGACTAAGAGAGTACAAGCTGTCGCTACCGAAGCGGGGTGCTTCGGTATGCCTAAGATAAAGGAGCGAACATGAAGAAATGCTGCCCGTATAAGCTGCTCAAACAGGCACGGAGTTTGGCAGATCAAGGGAAAGATATTGTTCTTGAGGGCGCTCAAGATCTGCAGGAAAAAGTTAGCAGTGAACTAGTACCGGGTGTAGAACATGCGGTAGACAATGTGCGTGACCAGTTCCATGAGGTAAAGAAGCATTCCGAGAAGTCTTTGAAGGAGGCTGCTAAGCAAGTGAAGAAACAATCAGCAGAAACATTTGGTAAACCGGAACCTAAGCGGGGGCGTAAGACTCTACTATTCCTGCTACTAGCTGCCGTTGCCGGTTGCGTTGGGTATGTACTGTACCGGCGTTCGCAACCAGTTGACGATCCGTGGGCAGAAGAGTACTGGGAGGATGTAGAAGTGAGCGAATTCGATCCGCAGGAAGCAGCAGAAAAGGCTCAGGACAAGGCCAAAGAGGTTGCCGAGGACGTGGCCGATAAAGCCGATAAAGCTGTTGACGCAGTAAAAGACAAGGTTGAAAAGTAACCCGTAAGTCATTCAAATAGTTAACAATGCCCTCCCTGCCCAAGCAGGGAGGGCATTTTTCTGCCATTTTGCTGCTGTAACCACGTGACGCCCCGGCACGGGTCTGGCTCGGTAACAAGCTACCCGCATACAACGCAAAGCGGGCCTAAGTTTTTCCTCCTGCCCAGAGTCCGGTAAATACCACGGGTATTTACCGGACTCTATGCCCACCGCGCCTGCTCGGATAAAACTTAGGCCCACTTCACAGCGACATCCTTGTGCCGCTGCACATCTATTCAGTACGTAAGTGATTTAGAAGCTGCCAGACACGTATAAGACCTCCTACCGCACTCAATTTCGGGTTTAACAACAAGATGACAACGGCGACATCAAAACGTTGGGTTGACGGTTCATAAGGGTCGCGGCCGGTAAAAAGGAACGACTGGAGGAGCGGGGGCAAAAGTTTTATCCGAGTGGGTGCGGTGGGCATAAGAATTTGGAAAACGTCGCTACGTTTTCCAAATTCTTGGGCAGGAGGAAAACTTTTGCCCCCGCAGACGCCACCTGAACCGTGCCAGACCCTCCTTTTTCGCCAGCATTTTTAGTGGACTGCCGCCAGATTTTCAACCCCCCGAAAAAGGCACGGATACAAAGCCTCGGGGTCGGAAGCTTTACTTCCGACCCCGAGATCCTTCTAGCTATTTAGTTGTATGTCTTTCCTAGTCCTCGAGTTCTTCGCGTTGGTAGCGGCGGATCAGGACTAATCCGACTCCCGCAACCATTGCTAGAACACCGGTCATTGCCATGATTCCGGTGGTGGAACCGGTCTTAGCTAAGACCGTGCTCACCACTCCCCGGAACCCGGAGGGGGTTCTCGGAGTCGGTCCGGGAGGCGTGGTGCCCGGAGTGTTCGGAGTCTTGGGGGTTTCCGGAGTTTCCGGAGGCGTACCCGGTGTCGGGTTCTCGACGCTTAGGGTCTGAGCAGCATCATTAATGTCATGGTGCTGCGCTACCTTTTCAGCGCCAGGGCTAGGCTCTCCGTCTTTAATATCCGCAGTCTTGTACAGATCTTCGAATACTACGTATTGCTTATTAGCCTGAATAGCTTCACCTTTAACCTTGAAGTAGACTTTCGCCTCTCCTGCAGTTTCGCCTTCCTTGACGGAGAAGGATCCGCGTTCAGCTGTAGCAGCCACTTGCAGCTTGCCGTCCTTGTCCAGGTAGGTTAGTGGAACGCTGCTGGATTTATCCATCAGGGTTCCGGTGATGGTGTATTCACCAGGCTCCAGGTTCTTCCACTTGACCGTATCTACGATCACCGCATCTTGACCTGGGGTCAATACCGGTTTACCAAGGTTCGGATCCTTGGTTCCGTCGTTGTAGGTGGTACCGTTTTGGGCAACCGTGGCGATCTCCGGAGTCTTTTCTTCCGGTGAGGCCGGCGGAGGTGTTACCTGAACCGTCTGGTCGGCATCCTCGAGGTTAGAGTGATCCACTACCGGAGTAGCTTTACCCACTACCTTGCCATCTTTAACATCGGAGGCTTTGTATACCTGCTCGAATACTACCCAACTGGCCTTGGTCGAGATCTTGTCTCCCGGCACTGTGAATAGTGCGTAGATGGTTCCGGTCTTTTCGCCTTTCTTGACCTCGAAGTCAACCGCCGGGGTGTTGGCCCCTACGACAGGCTTACCGGTCAGCTTGTCCATCAAGGTACCGATCATGGTGTACTTGCCCGGTTTCAGGTTCTTCCAGGTAGCAACATCTTGTACCTGAGCGTTCTCGCCCTTCTTAAGGTTGAGGACTTTGTCCTGATCGGCGTTGTCGCGAGCAATGGTTCCTAGTTCAGGGAAGTCCTTGCTGTAGGTATTCTTAATGGTTACCTGAATCTCGGGAACCACTTTGGTATCTACATCGGGCACCGTGAACTGAGCGGTTTGCTTGCCAATCTTCGAAACCGTCATGGCCGGATCCGAGGAGCTGAAGCTGATCGTATCGGGGAGAATCCCGTCGGGGTTCGCCTCATCGGTCAGCATTTCAGTCAAGGTACATACCGTACCCACTTGCAGCTGCTTGTCGGCAGGCAGTCCGGCGGATACTCCGGCAGGCATATCAAATTCGAATGCTCCTCCGAAGTTCTTGTCACAGCTAATGGTGAACTTGAACTTACGATCCTTATCCGGAACCTCACCGTCGAGAACTTTCTCAGTTACCTTGGTGAAGGTAATGGCTGGCGGTCCCTTCGGACTTTCAACCACGCGCACGGTCTGGTTGATAGCGTTCAGATCCAGTTCGGACACTACCGGCTGAGCGCCTGCAGTGGGACGCCCGGTCTTAGAATCCACATCGCTGGCGCGGTAGATCCGTTCGAAGACTACGAACTTTGCTCCTACAGTCGAGGTAGCAGTTGCCGGTAGCTGGATCTTGGTAGTCACGCTGCCTGCCTCTTCACCATCGTTAACAGTGAAGGGAACCGCCTTAGTGGTGGCTCCGACAACTGGATTGCCCTTGGCGTCTACCAGTTCGCTGAGCGCCTGGTAGTTGCCGGTAGGCAGATTCTTCCAGTTAACGGTGTCGGTTACTACCGCAGCTTTACCTTTTTGGATTTCCTTTTCATTGGCTCCATCGGTGGTGGCAGTGGTGCTTACCGAGGGTGCCTCGGTAACGGTCACGGTTTGCGCTTCATCACTGGGGTCATTGTGGGAAACCACGGTAGAGGTGTTCGGCTTTGGATTTCCACCTTCAGTATCTTCATAGTTGTACAGGTATTCGTACACTACGTACTTTCCAGCCTGACTGATGGCTCCCGCCGGCACATTGAACTTCATGGTGGTGCTACCCGCCAAGGAGTTATCCTTGGTGATTTCCACTACCACTGGTTCATTGGTAACTCCCGCTACCGGAGCAGCGTTGTTATCCGTAATGTGCATCAGTTTACCGGTCAGCAAGTACTTACCTTCAGGTAGGTTCTTCCAGGTGACTTTATCGGTCACGGTGGTAGCGATTCCTGCCTGCACGGTTGAGGTACCGTTATCGGTTACCGCGTTGGTCTGCAGTTCCGGCTTGCCAATCTTGTTGTAGGTGTTGGTCACGTTCACCAGCACTTCGGGCACCTCGTCGGTGGCCGCCGGTACGGTGAAGTGTGCCGATCCTGCTGTGGAGTCTTGCTGCACGCTGAAACCGTTGGTTCCGCTGGTCAGTGAGACTGACGGTGTTACCTGCTGCTCGAGTGCGGCATTGAGATCCTCGTGAATCGAGCACACGTAGCCGGACCGCAAATCAGTTACTTCGGTTGCCTTGTCCGGACGTACCAACAGGGTCTTATCGCCTGCAGGCTGGCCATCCTTATCCAGGCAACTCAAGGTGAAGTAGTAGGCGCGGTTATTGGATACCTCCATACCCGAGGCCACTACCTTCTTCATAACCTTTACTTTGGCAGCCGGCGGAGTTGGAGGCGTAATCGCCTCCACCGTCTGGTCTGCGTCGGTGATTACGGCGTGTTCTACAACCGGCTTGGCGTCATTGTTCGGGGTTACTCCGGTTACATCACCTGCACGGTAGATGTATTCGTAAACCACGTAGTGGCTACCAGCCTTCAGGGAATCACCGCTGACGGTAAAGGTGTTATCCAGCGTCCCGTTCTTCTCGCCCTCTTTCACCGTGAATGGTGCCGGGGTTGAAGTGTAGGAAGTTACCGCTTTACCGGTGTCTTTGTCCATCAGCTTACCGATGAGCACGTAGTCGCCAGGCAGCAGGTTCGCCCAGGATACCTCGTCCACGATCTTGGCGGAGGTTCCAGCATAAATCTGGTTGGCCTGCTTGGTTTGGCCATACATACCCTTGGTGCCGTTGGCATCTTTAGCGGAGGTCGCCACGGTGGGCTTCTCCGGTGCCGGGTAGGTGTTGGTCGCAGTGAACACTACATTTACTTCGGTCAGCTCTTCTGCCGGCATCTTGAAGGAGGCCGAGTTTTCGGAGCTGATCAGACCGATCTTGTCGGAGTCCGCGCTGAAGGATACCTGGGAGGGGGCAATGCCCGCTACCTTGGCAGCCTCGCGATCCTCAGTAAGGGTGCAGTTGGCTCCCTTGACGTAGGGCAGCGAGATCTTGGATCCGGCAGTAACCTTGTAGGTCTGCTGCTTGGCAGGGTTGGAGCACTTCAAAGTGAAGGTGAACTCCTTGGTGGAGGGAACCTCTAGTCCTTCGCTCTTCACAACTTTCTGCAAAGTTAGTGTCGGAGTTACCGGGCTTTGAGGTTCTTCACCGATGGTTACCGTTTGTGCCGAGTCGTTGAGATCCGAGTGTTCCACTACTACGGTCGTTCCGTCCTTAACGTTGCCGTTTTCATCGACATCGCCTTGGCGGTAAATCTTCTCGAAGGCAACGAACTGCGAGTTCGCTTTCACCTGCTCTGCGGGAACGGTGAACGTCATTTCTTGGATACCTTTCAGCTCGCCGCTGCTCACGGTGAACTTCACGATTTCCGCATTTACGTTCGGTACCGGCTGTTTGGTGCCTTTGTCCATCAGGGTACCAACCAGCACGTAGTTTCCGGCAGGCAGTTTCGACCAAGTTACGCGGTCAAGTACTTTGGCCGGGGTCTTAGCGTCGAATACCTTGGTACCCGTCGAGCTTTGAGCGGTGGTTGCAGCCCGCGGCCCTTCGTTTACCGTCTGATTTTCATCATTCGGGTCTTCGTGCTTGGTGACTACGGTCTCGTCACCGGGGGTGTTAGGTTCGCCCGGATGGAGGTATTCGAATGCCACCAGTTTCGCGTTCTGACGGATCTGCCCCACGGTGACCTGGAAGGTCATCTTGGTTTCACCGGACTGGAGGGTTCCAGCCTCGCCAGGAACGGTGAATGCCTTGGAGGTGGAGCTGACCCCGATCGGGTTTCCGGATCCGTCAACCAGTTTCCCGGTCAAGTGGTAGGTCTTACCAGCTTCTAGGTTCCGGTATTTCACGGTGTCAACCAGGGTTACCAGATCGCTATCGGCTTTACCGGTGGTATCGATCTGCTTGTTTCCACCTTCATCAGTAAGTACGGTGGCGATCCAGGGATTGACCTGCTTGGTCTGGTTTTCGTCCTTGGGATCTTCGTGCTTAGTGACCGGTTCAAATCCGCCTTCGACCTGCAGGTCTAGCTTTTCGAACGCTACTAGCGTCGAGTACTTGGCTACATCTTCCTGGGTCAGCTTGAACGGCAGTTCCACTACTCCACTTGGGGTGGTAATGGTAACTTCCTTTTCGGCTTTGATTCCGGTGCGGGTGGCATCGGTCTTATCCGCGTTAGGTACTACCAGTTCACCGGAGAACTTGTAGGTCTTGCCGACCTCCAGGTTCCAGTAGCTGATCTTATCGGTCAGGGTGTAGGTGTGATCCGCGTCCTCTACCAGGTCGATATTGCCATCGCGTCCTTCGCCTTTAAGCTCAGTAGCAATCTTCGGCTCATCGGGGGTCTGATATTCGTTAGCGGCCTGTACGGCTACCGGGGTCTTCGCATCTGAACCGATGGTTACAGTGGCGCTGGTTCCAGCGGCCGGACCTACGCCTTTGCCTTTACCGTCAACTGTCCAGCTTACGGTCTGGGCATTGGTACCTTTAGGTAGCACTTGCTGCTCAGTTACGGTACAAACGGTACCTGCGCGGAACTGTGCGGGAGCCACTACCGGCTCGCCGCCCGGCTTCACGTTGGGGATATTACCGTGAGTGCCATCGGAGCAGTCATAGGTGAAGTTGTAGCTGGCGGGTAGATCCTTTACCTTATCAGCGCTTTCACCGGCTACTTTCACCGAAGTCTTCTGCACGGAGAAGGTACCCTTTTGTTCGATCGCCTTGTAGGCGTTGGTGGCTTTCACTACCACGTTCGCCTGCTTACCATTTTCTTTCCACTGTGCTTCAGTCATCGCTTTGTTGATGGTGAAGGTGTTAGCGGACGCGGTAGAGGAATCATCCTGGGTGCCGTTCCAGCTAATCGAGTGCTTCACTTTGGCAGTAGACAGTTCGTCTACCGGAATGAAGTTACCCTTGCTGTCAATAGCGCCGAGTTCTTCCACCTTGATTTGGCTGTTAACCGGTATTCCCCAATGCGAGTAGGATCCACCAGCGGTAATGGTTTTCTCTACTTCGTGGGTGTTGGTGCCGTCCATGTAGGTCAGCTTGAACTTGTAGGACTGGATATCCAGAGCCTGGTCAGCGCTGCCTTGAACTTCTTTCTTCAGGGTGAACCCACCGAGCTGCTGGCTGTACTGGTTGGTAGCCAAGATCTTGGCTTTAGCTGCAGCTTTGTTCAGCTTAATGGTGAGTTCTAGTTTCCCGTCGGTTCCGGTTACTTCCGCACCGTTGGTGGCACTTGCCCGTAGCTCAGAACCTACATAGTCAGCGTTTGCACTGGACTTGGGGGTTTCTTCCCATACTTTACATACGGTGTTTACGGGCAGGTTGTTCAGCTGCGGGTTGGCAGGGTCAGCGCTGGTGAAGGTTTCACCATGCTTGAGCTTGAAGCTGCCTTTAACCGCGTTCGCATTGCCAGGAATCTCGCAGGAGTATCCGAAGTCGAAGGCTACGTCTTTGAGGACGGTTTCGGGAGAAACTACTCCGGAGACGAGCTTCTCTACTTCGAAGCCCCCAACTTTCTGGTTTACGTATTTGTTTTCTACGTTGATGGTAGCTTTTTGGTTTTCACCGGCTTTGATCGGGTTGGATAGTGCCGCGTTGTGCAGAACTTGTCCCCCGATAGTTACCTGCTGCGGGGCGTTACCGTTAAACGTGGTGGTCAAAGTGGTGTTCGGTACGTTGATACCGGTGGTATCTTCGTAGACTGCACACTGGGAACCTACTGGAATACCAGTGATGGTTGCACTTCCACCTTTGTTTACGCTAATGGAGGTTAGCGGCTTGGTTACACTTTCGGCTTTCTGGCCGGTGGCACAAATGTATTTCATTTCGAATGTGCCCGGAATGGTGCCTGCACCGGCGGTTCCGTCTACTACCTGCTTGGAGATTTCCAGTTGCCCGGTCTTCTCGGTGTAGGTGTTGGTGGCAACTAGGGCAACCTGGCTGGCAGCTTCTGCCTTAAAGGTTGCTACTCCGTCGGCCACACTTTGGGCACCTTGCCATTGCAGTTTCCGATCCAGGTTCTCCGGGGTCGCACTATTTTCCTTGATCTGGCAGGTTACGCCGGGCTTTACTTTGATGGCCGCGGAGGTTTCTCCTGCTTTCAAGCTAGGTAGGGCGTTCCAGGAAGCGTCGCCGTCACACTTGTAGGAGAAGTCGAAGGAGTTAGGCACACTGAAGTGGGTTACTCCGGCTCCTTCTACGTTCTTGCGAACGGTGAATTTTGCTTCTTTCGGCGTGTAAGTGTTGGTGGCAGTCACCACTACGGTCTTAGCGTTGTCCTCGGTGAGGTTGAACTTCGCTACGGTACCGTCACTGTTGGTTTCAGTGCCAGTGAATTTCACTTTTACCGTGTTCAGGGTGTCGGTTACTGCTTTTTCACTGACCTGGCAGCTCATGCCGCTGGTTAGTGCTTTGTTGGAGACGGTGGTCTCGCCTTGGGTTTCGCCTTTGCGCACCAACACGGTGGCGGTGGTCTTAAACCCGTCACAGCTTACATCGAAGTCGAATACCCGATCGCTATCGGTGTTGCCCCCGACGGTCTTTTTCACGATCTTGAACTCGGCGGGTACCGGATTCTTGGGGGTTACGGTGATGGTTTGGGAGCCATCGGTGATTTCTTCGTGTTTCGCGTAGGGTTCACCGCTGGGTTCAGTGCTTTGCTCACCTTGGTAGATGCGCTCGAACACCACATACTTGCCATCGGCCTTTACTTTGGAACCAGGAACTGTCAGCTCTACCAGGGCGGAGCCATTTTCGGAACCATTGGTAAATACTTGACGTCCGCTAGCAATAATGTCTTTCGGATTGTCTTTGTTTACCAGGGTGGCGAAGGCAGTGTAGGTGCCGGGTTTGAGGTCTTTGTAAGTGATCTGGTCTTTGACTTTGAAGTCTTTACCATCGGCCTCAACCGCACTGATTAGCGAGTTTCCGTCGTCGCGTACCCATGCTTTGGTCTCAATGGTGGGCAGCTTGTGCTGCTTCGGGTTCACCGAGACGGTTTGTCCCTTATCGTTGGGATCTTCGTGGGATGCCACGAGGATTCCAGCAGTGTTGTCGGCACCTTTGAATACTTTTTCGTAAACCACATAGGAGGCGCCGGCCTCGATTTGCTTAGCAGGCAGGGTGAACGTTAGTTCCTGGATGCCCTTTAGCTCTCCCGCGTTTACCGTGAAGTTCTTGGAGGCATTGGTGCCTGGTACGCGCACTACCTGGTCGCCTACCTTCTTCATTAGCTGTCCGCTAAGGGTGTAGGTTCCAGGGTTCAGCTTATGCCAGGTTACCGTGTCTTTAATGAGAACATCGCTACCTTCTTCAGGTACCGCTACTTTACCTTCATCGGTGGAGTCACCTTGTGCTTTAGCACTGGTACCGACGCGTGGTTTCTCGGTTACGGTCTGGTTTTCATCCGTCTTATCTTTGTGCTCGGTAACTTTGGTTCCACTTTCTGGATTGGTGCCCTGGTAGAGGGTCTCAAAGGCTACCAGTTTCGCGTTTTCACGAATTTTTGCTACCGGCACTTGGAACGCAATTTTAGCGGTTCCCGAGTAGTAGCCACTGCCATTGTCAGTAGCACCAGAAGCTTTGGGGTCAAAGGGATCGCTGACACCGGTTACTCCAACGCTATTGCCGTCACCGTCTACCAGTTCACCTTTGATGACGTAGTTTTGTCCGCCCTTAAGATTCTTAAAGGCTACCTTGTCGATAAGGGTTACGGTGTCGGTATCGGCTTTGCCGGCGGTATCGATTACCTTGGCTCCATCGCTGCCTTCCAAAGTGGTGCCGATGCTAGGCTCCGGAGCCACCGGGCAGGTAGAGGTGAATTCGAAGGAGCTGGAAGCAGAACCGGAAACCGCTACTGCATATTTGCCGAGGTTCACCTGGGACTGGAACTGAACGTATTTCCCTGTAGTCTTGGGGTTCTTGAAGATATAAGTCCGAGTGATCTCAATACTGCCTTTGAAGGACGCATTGATATTAGCTTTCTGGACAGCTCCGGAACAAGCGGCAGCGTTATCAAATTTAACGCCCACTAGAATTCCGCCCGGCGAAGCAGCCTTGGCGATTGAAGTATCGGCGGGCAATACTAAGTTATCCGAGCCGCTGATCTGCAGGCTACCTTTAGCCTCTTGTAACAGAGCAATGGCCTCCGAGCTACCGATCAGGTTTACCCGGAAGTGAGTGTCATCGGCGCGGGTAACGCTGAGCTTAATCGATTCCAGTAGCTGCTTATTATTTTGGTAAGCAGCTTCATCCTTGGCGATGCTGGCCGCAGTTTCCGCTTTCCATTTGGCCAACGCTTCTTTATAGGCCTGTTCATCAGCGATTTGCTGATCTTTAAGTGCCTGATACGCCTGCCACATCTTGATTTCGGCATTGGCGATGTTCCGAATATGCGGCAAAACTGCCCGAGCCACATTGGTAACAGTCCAATCGATGGTTCCCTTTCGATAGACAAAAATTCCGTCTGCGGCAGAATTCTTCTCAATGGCCCAAACTAGAGCCTGGGCGGCGCCATTTTTCTGGTACGAATCTAACTGGTTGAACAGATCCAAGGCAGCTTTATGTTCTTCGATCAGTAATTTGTTCTGCTCGTAAAAATCTTTTCCGGCTGGGTAACTAGTGTCAACATCCATCAGACGACGATCCCCGCCGTTGTAGATGTACGCCAAAGCCTTTAGTTCTCGTTGAATCTGAGGGTCGGAGACCATACGGCCTGTCGATGATCTGTCAACGGAACCTACCGCGTCGCCAGCATCAATAGATACTTTCAAACCTTTTTCCGTATGCCCCGGTTTGCTGGGATCTAACCAGGAGGGGTCAATCCCAAAACCAGGCTGTGCGCAGAATGAACTAGTGTAGTATTCCGGTGCTTTAGTCAGGACACCCTGTTGATTAACATCTCGATAGACATCTCCGCGGTTTTTTACCATCAGGTAATTCGCATTATGCATCCGAAGCGTGTTGGGGAGCTCTACCTCCCAATCATTCGACCACCCATTGCTCTGGGCAATCGCATTGTTGTAGGCCGCTTTCTGCTCATCTGAACGCCAGTGAATGCCATCCATCCCGAATTGCTGCGGCCAAAATAAAGTTCCCTCGGCAAAAGGCGGATTAGGTATATCCCAGTTTCCGTCCTCTGTCTCCTGGAAATTCATGCCGGTTTCTACGGCTTTGAAATCTTTTGCTAATTGGGCATTCTCCGTATCGGAGGCCTGGGAGGGGGCTACCAAGGTGGTGATAGTCCACGCCAGGGCTAATGCAGCAGCTAATCCAGCGACGATCCAACGCCGCAACAACTTAGCAGTTTGACTGTTAATCATTATTCATCCTGTGTCTACTAGAAGGAGGGATCGACATCTCCACCAACAGATCCTGACGAGGCGTTCGCCTGGGTTATGTCACGCCCAAACGCCCCGCCTGGAGGGACCTGGCCTGTTGTCAATGCCGACAGGAACACTATTAACTTGTCTAGGTGTAGTTAATTTATTTTAATACACTTACCATCTTACAAGATTTTCATAGAGCAACGCAAGAGAGTTATAGAGATAAACCGCGGGTACGGGGCAATTCACGGAAGCTAGCGCACTTTCAACTGGGAATTTAGCTGCATTTCCCAGCTGGAGCTACCATAAAAAGTGCACAGAGTCACAGGACAAAAGGCCTGCATCAATTGCGAATTAACATTAAAAACCCATTAAGCGATTTATGGTTTCCGAACTGGGCAATCCTTGATTATGAGACTAACTTTAGTGAACGGCCTAAACCGGAGCCAGCAATACTTAGTAGCCTCAAGGAAAAGCGTTAGCTGACTCGTTCCTGGGGTTCCTTGGCCAGCCACAAAGTATAAGGCCCATCATTAACTAAAGACACCTGCATCATCGCGCCGAATACTCCGGTCTCAACTTCCGCGCCACCTGCGCGTAAATCCGCAACTAGTTTCTCGAAAATAGGACGCGCCACCTCACCCTTAGCTGCATAAGTCCAGGAAGGGTGCCGCCCCTTGCGCACCGAACCATACAGGGTGAACTGGGAAACCACCAGCAGGGGCGCCCCCGCCTCCAGAATCGAAGACCCGTCCTCAAAAACTTGCTGATTAAGTAGGCGGCGCACCGTCCAATCGATCTGCTCTTGACCGTCACCGGGAGTTATCCCCACGAAAGCCACCAGGCCGGGCCGATCCAGCCTCCCGACGGTTTTACCCTCAACCGTCACCTCAGCGGAAAGTGCCCTTTGAATTAAGGTACGCATAAGAACCTCCTAGCCCGCAATATTTAATGATCCGGAACCCGAACGCGGCGAGGCATCAGAAAAGGCTTTCCGATCAATGCGAGACTGCCCCTGCCAGGAAACCCCGGAAGGATCCCCAATTGGTGTCACCGCCGCCGCCAAAGACTGCTCTTCCTCCCCCTCTTTCCAGCAGACAGTCAGGTTCTCTGCGGAAGTAGTTCGTTTAATTAGTCCCAAGGCAATCGGCCCGTCCTCAAAATGATTCGCACTTACCCGCACGGTACCTACCTTGCGGCTCCCGGAATAAAGCTCTGCACCGGCAGGAGGAAGTGAAGAGGAACTGCCATCCAGATGCAAAAAGACCGCCCGGCGCGGAGGGTGACCTAGGTTAACGATGCGCGCTACTGTCTCCTGTCCGCAGTAACATCCCTTATTTAAATGCACAGCGGTGCGCAGCCAGTCGAGTTCATGCGGCAGGGTGCGTTGATCAATGTCGGTGCCGAAGGGGCCCCAAGCCGCTATCCGCAAAGCCCGCCAATCAGCCGCGGCAGCAAAAACCGGAGCAA
>NZ_CABTZZ010000013.1 GCF_902489465.1 uncultured Varibaculum sp.
AAATTAAAGACGGTCCTGGGCTACAATAAGCTGGTCTACAACTTCCAGAGAATCCCTCTTCTGGGCCACCTAATCCCAGACAAGCTCTACAAGGGGACGAAAATTCAAGGCCTGATGTTTGCCCTGGTGGGATTGGTCTTTGCGGCTTCCCTAGTTAACCTGGTGGTAATGACTTCGGCCGCCTCGTCATGCAACTCGGGGGTTTATTCCACCTCCCGCATGATGTACGCCATGGCACTGCGCAGTGACGCCCCGAAGCGTTTCCGAAAGCTTTCCCGTCGCTCCGTGCCCTTAAACGCGCTGATAGTCACCTGTCTGTTCTTGCTTACCTCCATTGCTCTGATGGCAGTAGGCGGCACGGTAATGGAAGCGTTTACCCTAGTAACTTCGGTGGCCTCGGTGCTATTTATGTTCGTGTGGGCCATGATAGTGGCCTCCTACGTGGAATTTCGCCGCCGCCTGCCCCAAAAGCATGAAGAATCGATATTCGCCATGCCGGGCGGATACTTTTCAATCACGTTAATCAGTGTGTTTATTGTGGCAATGGTGTTCGTCCTCGCCCTCGATCCCGCAACCCTGTATGCCATGTTGGCGAGCCTACTGTGGATTGGTGTTATTGCTGCAGTGTCGTTCCTGGTACGCCGCACTCCACATAATGCCAAAGTTCGCGCCGAGTTCGCTGACCGTCGCCGCCGAGAACTAGCTGCCGCCCAGCGATACCACGCCCAATAACCCGCCCCGCAGATTCTAGGTTCTTTCTCCTGCTGTGTGCACGGGGAAGAAGTTTTTCCTCCTGCCCAAAAATTTGGAAAACGTAGCGGCGTTTTCCAAATTTTGCGCCCACCTAGCCTGCTCGGATAAAACTTCTCCCTCACGCAAAGGGGGTACGGCTGGTACGCGAATCCCGCGAGGTACGCATTGAGCGTGCAGGGGCGGATTTATGCCGAAGGGCGAACAAGAACTCATTACTGAAAGCATCGGATTCTTACTAAACAAGCCGCCCGCCAAGTAGTCTTTTATTTTCAAGGCGCTGCGATAATAGTTCCCGCTTACGGGTCGTGACCGGTAAAAGATGCGAGAGGGGACACGCCAATAATCATTACACTTCACATCGGATACGTTCCCTTTAGGATAGATTCCTTTCTGCCCTTGTTTTACTTCTTGCGAGGGTCACTGGGGTTCCCCGAGCGCTTTTACCGGCCGTGACCCGACATTCGCGGGGAATTAACGAGAGACTTAGGCAGAGTGGGCTTTTAGGTGGCGATAACGGCATAGTGCCGCGAAAATGTCTTGGAGTCGCGGCGCGGCCAGGAACGCCGGGTAACGCCCAGCGGCGAACGCCTGCCAGCTAGAGGACGCGAACTCGGCAGCGAAGCGGGCGCAGGCATCTGCAATAGTCTCTTTGCCGTTAGCGTCAGTGACCAAAGCTCGAATCGCGTAAGCAATCGCTTCTGCTTGACCGGGATCAACTACTTGGGCGAGGGCGGAAATATCGATTTCTTCGCGGTTCAACCGCAAAGTGGCGGTGCCTTCCGCGCGAGTTTTTTCGCGCCGCCCCGCAGGTGGAGGCGGGCAAGATAGCAGGAGACGTTTACGCGCTGGCTCCTGCGGCCAGTCAGGGGCTGCACTATCCGTACTACTTGCCGTCGATCCTGCCCCGCTCACTTCCCGCGCCCTGGCAGTGGCATCGTAGGGCAGATAATTCTCAAGCAATAACACCTGGTCGGCTAAATCCAAGAAATCTCCCGAGCCTCCCATCACCATAATGGTGGACACCCCTAGTTCGTCCCGGATGCCTCCTACCCGGTCAATTAGGGGAATAATCGGTTCGCTGCGCACCAGCTGCCGCATCCGACTATCGCGTAACAACAGGTTGGTGGCCGAGGTATCTTCGTCAATCAGCAGCGCCCGCGAGCCGCATTCTATCGCTTCAGTAATCGCTGCGGCCTGCGAAGTTGAACCTGAGGCATTTTCAGTAAAGAACTCCGTGGTGTCAGCTCCGCCGGGCAAAGAACCGATAAATAAGGAAATATCGGTACCCCTGACCGCGCGCCCATCCTCAGCGCGCACTTTTATCGCATCGGGCAAAGTGGCTACCAGTTCGCGTCCATCCCCGGGAATATGGGGATACACTGAGCGTTCCAAGGCTTCTAACAAGGTAGATTTACCGTGATAGCCACCCCCTACAATCACAGTTATTCCTTTGGGGATCGCCATTCCAGATATTTTCCCGCTATAGGGCAGCTCTATAGTTTGTACCAGGGACGAGGGCGTATCCTCCCCTAATACCGTAGGTAGCTGGAAGCGCACCGCGTCTGTCATCGGTAAATCACTGATCCCGGAAGCCCGAGCCAGCAGCGCCCCATCCGCCACGAAAGCCACCCAGCCACGCTCATGAAGCATGTTTTGCAGTGCCTCATGGTCTTTGAGCGTGTGAATATGGCGAGTCAGATCGGCTAAATCTGGACCGTCGTCCTCACCGAAACATACGGTTTTATATACCAATTCGCACAGGTCATAGTCTAAAAATCGGGCAAAATTACGTCCTAAAATCCTCCGGCCTGCCGCTGGAAACGGTACCTGGACGCGCAGTTCCACCTCTTCTTCACTCAAGGTTACCGAGGAGCGTGGCAGGATTTCTTGCCCGACCGGCGCAATCCGCAGCTGCGCTTCAGATTTCCCACCCGGACGCCTCGCCCCAAAAATCTTCCGGGCTCGCCGCGCCAAAAAATCACCGGCAGCTATCCGCGCCAACTTATCTAAAGCAATCTCGGAGGGTATCTGGGCAGTATCCAGCGGTACTAATATCCGGCAGGCTGAAGGCGGGGCGAAGGGATCAGACTGTACCCGGTCGATAGAGAAACTAAAGTCCCCGAAACTCCATTGCCCAAGCAGTTGTTTATAGCCTCCATAGGAGCGGCCATCTAGTGATTTCGTTTTTCGAATTAGCTCATCTGCATCCCGCATAGTTTCCTATTCTATGCCGCACGTTGACTCGCCTTGTAGACTGGCATGGTAGCCCCGGGGCAACTCCCAAACTTTACGAGGCGGCTGCGCGAATTAACTCAGAGGATGAAAGGGATTTTTCGTGACTGACAAGCTGAAACTGGCTGATACGATCCAGGCGATAAACTGGAACGATATCGAAGATGATAAAGATATGGAAGTTTGGGATCGACTCACGGGAAACTTTTGGTTGCCAGAAAAAATTCCGTTATCGAATGATCTACCTTCCTGGAAAACCTTGAAGCCGGAAGAACAGCTCATGACTAACCGAGTATTTACTGGCCTGACCCTACTTGATACCTTGCAGGGTACCGTGGGCGCGGTTTCGCTGATTCCGGACGCCCGCACCCCGCACGAGGAAGCGGTCTACACCAATATTGCTTTTATGGAGAGCGTGCACGCGAAGTCGTATTCTTCAATTTTCTCGACTTTGCTGTCTACCACGGAAATCAACGAGTCTTTCCGATGGAGTGAAGAAAACGAGAACCTACAGCGCAAAGCGCATATCATCATGAACTACTATCGGGGTGATGATCCGGAAAAACGTAAAGTGGCTTCCACCCTGCTAGAGTCTTTCCTTTTCTATTCCGGCTTTTATGCCCCTATGTACTGGTCGGCGCACGCCAAGCTGACTAACACCGCGGATTTGATTCGGCTGATCATTAGGGACGAAGCGGTGCATGGTTATTACATTGGCTATAAATACCAGTTAGCGGTTAACGAGTCCTCGCCGCAGCGGCAAGAAGAACTCAAGGATTACACCTTTGACCTGTTGACAGAGCTTTATGACAATGAAGAAGCCTACACTGAAGACCTGTATGACCCCCTGGGATTGACCGAGGACGTAAAGAAGTTCTTGCGTTACAACGCCAATAAAGCCCTGATGAACCTGGGGTACGAGGCGCTGTTCCCCGCGGACTCTACCGATGTGAACCCCGCGATTTTGGCGGCGCTTTCACCGTCGGCGGATGAAAACCATGATTTCTTCTCCGGGTCAGGATCTTCCTACGTGATCGGAGAGATTGTCGATACCGAGGACGACGACTGGGACTTCTAAGTTTCTTGCGCTTGGCGAGGACGCCGGCTGATTCTTATGGAGCATAACCTCGCGTCCCGGCGCAGCAGCTAAAGAAAGCTTTTGATCCGCCTGCCTTATAGGCAGGCGGATCAAAACATTTACCGGTTTATCTCTTAACTCCTTTGCCCACAGCTGCCTTAAATCGGGTTATCGTAAAGGTATGAGTGATATTCCTACTTACCCGCAGCCTCGCCCCGCTTCCCGCGTGTTAGTTACTGGTGCTTCTACCGGTATTGGCGAGGCAACGGTTCGGCAACTACGTGCTAGCGGTTGGGCGGTAATCGCGGTAGCGCGTCGGCGTGAACGCCTGGAAAAGCTAGCGGAAGAAACCGGTTGTGAGTTCTTTGCCTGCGATTTAACTGACCGAGTGGCGGTTGAAGAAATGGTCGCTGACCTGTTATCAAAAGGGGCGCTGACCGCGGTGGTTAATAACGCTGGTGGCGCCATCGGAACCGATTCGGTAGCGGATGGGAAAGTAGCGGACTGGGAACAGATGTATCAGCGCAACGTGGTTACGGCTTTGAACGTCACCCAAGCTACTCTGCCTGCTCTGCGTGAAAATGGTGGCGACTTGCTGTATGTTACTTCTACTGCCGCCCTCGATACCTATCCCGGTGGCGGCGGATATGTGGCGGCTAAGCACGCCGAACAGATGATTCCCTTGACTTTGCGTCAAGAACTGGTGGGCGAGCCGGTACGCTTAATTGAAATCGCGCCGGGCATGGTGAAAACCCCCGAGTTTTCCCTAAATCGCCTGGGCTCTCGACAGGCCGCGGAGCAGGTCTATCGCGGTGTGGAAAAACCTTTAGTCGCCGCTGATATTGCGGATTTAATCAGCTGGTGCCTGTCGCGTCCGCCGCATGTGAATATCGACCGGGTAATTATCCGTCCGGTTGCCCAGGCTACCAACACTCTGGTAGCCCGCTCTGAGGACTAGACCGCAGGTGGCGCAGAGCGCGAGTATCGGCTCTGCCTGTAGCCTTTAGGATTGACTGCCCCGGCCGCTAATCCTCGCACCTGACGCGCGACCTCACAAATGGTCTCCCGGCTCTGCTAAGCCGCCCTCCGACCCCCTAGAGCATACAGGATACGCAGCCCTCAACCTCGGTTCCCTGCAGGGCGTGCTGACGCAGACGCATATAGTAAAGGGTTTTGATGCCCTTACGCCAAGCGTAAATATAGTTCTTGTTTACCTCGCGGGTAGTGACCGTATCCGGGTAGAACAGGGTTAAGCTGAGCCCTTGGTCTACGTGCTGGGTGGCCACCGCATAGGTGTCGATAATTTTTTGAGGTCCAATCTCGTAGGCGTCTTGGTAATATTCCAGGTTGTCGTTATCCATATAGGGCGCCGGGTAGTAAACCCGCCCGATTTTACCCTCTTTACGAATCTCAATCTTGGCCACAATCGGGTGGATTGAGGAGGTGGAGTTATTGATATAGGAAATCGATCCGGTGGGCGGTACCGCTTGCAGATTCTGGTGGTACATTCCGTATTCCCGAACGTTCTGTGCCAATTGCTTCCAATCTTCACTGGTTGGCACCTTGATGGATGATTTTTCTAGCAGCTGACGGCATTTCTCGGTCTTGGGAGTCCAGTCCCCGTTAAGGTATTTCTCGAAATACTGCCCGGAATAATACTGCGAGTCCTCGAAGCCTTCGAAGCGTTCCCCGCGCTCTTTCGCAATCTTGCACGAGGCTTTAATCGCCTCGAATGCCACGGTCATGAAATACATATTGGTGAAATCTAGGGCTTCTTCGCTGCCGTAGAATACCTTTTCCCGCGCTAGGTAACCATGGAGGTTCATTTGCCCGAGGCCAATAGCATGGCTCATGCGGTTACCGCGCTCAATCGAAGGTACTGCGCGAATATTTGACAAGTCAGATACGCTGGTCAGGCCGCGAATCGCGGTCTCAATGGTGGCGGAAAAATCCGGAGAATCCATAGTCTTCGCAATATTTAGCGAAGCTAGGTTACAGGAAATATCTTTACCCACCTGCTCATAGGTGAGGTCTTCGTTGAACTCGCTCTTTTCCGAGACCTGCAGGATCTCTGAACACAGATTGGACATGGAGATCCGCCCCTTAATCGGGTTGGCGCGATTCACGGTGTCCTCGTAAACGATATAAGGATAGCCGGACTCGAACTGGATTTCCGCCAATGTCTGGAAGAAACGGCGCGCATCAATCTTCTTTTTGCGGATCCGCCCGTCCTCTACCATTTCCCGATAATGCTCGGTAATGGAAATATCGCTCATCGGTTTCCCATAGACCCGCTCTATATCGTAGGGACTAAACAGGTACATGGGTTCTTTATTGCGTGCCAGGTGGAAAGTAATATCCGGGATTACCACCCCCAGGGACAGGGATTTAATTCGGATTTTCTCGTCCGCATTTTCCCGCTTGGTGTCCAAGAATTCCATAATGTCGGGGTGGTGAGCATTCAGATAAACCGCTCCGGCACCTTGCCGCGCCCCCAACTGGTTGGCATAAGAAAACGAATCCTCTAGTAGTTTCATTACCGGAACTACCCCGGAGGACTGATTCTCGATTTTCTTAATGGGAGCACCCGCTTCCCGCAGGTTAGTTAAGGATAGGGCGACCCCTCCTCCGCGTTTTGACAGCTGCAGGGCAGAATTAATACCCCGCGCGATCGACTCCATATTGTCCTCGATGCGCAGCAGGAAGCAGGAAACTAGTTCCCCGCGGGCTTTCTTGCCCGCATTAAGGAAAGTGGGAGTGGCGGGCTGAAAACGTCCGGTCATGATTTCGTCTACTAGCTTTATTGCTAGTTCTTCATCCCCACGTGCCAGATAAAGCGCCACCATACATACCCGATCCTCGAAGCGTTCCAGGTACCGTTTACCGTCGAAAGTTTTCAAGGTATAGGAAGTGTAATATTTGAACGCCCCCAGGAAAGTGGGAAAACGGAATTTATAGGCATAGGCTCGCTTAAATAGATCTTTAATGAACTGGAACTGGTATTGATCCACGACTTCCTGCTCGTAATACCCCTGCTCTACCAGGTATTTCATTTTTTCTTCCAGGTCGTGGAAGAAGACAGTGTTCTGGTTTACGTGCTGCAGGAAGTATTGGCGAGCCGCCTCTTTATCTGCCCAAAATTGGATCTTACCCTCTTTGTCATACAGGTTTAGTTCCGCATTTAACGCGTGATAGTCCAGTTCCGGGGAGGGCGCGGTTTCTACTCCGGTGTCAGTTAGATTTTCTGCCAAAACTCACTCAATCCTTTACGGCATATCTCGACGTCCTGGGGGGTTCCCAGAAGCTCATACTTGTACATAAACGGGATATTTAATTTTTGGGCGAGGATGTCGCCGGCAAGGCAATACGCTTTCCCAAAGTTTGTGTTTCCACTGGCGATAACCCCTACACAGTGTTCGCGGTTGCTCTTTTCGTTTAAGAACTTGATTACCTGCTTAGGTACAGCCCCTTTAATGTTTCCGCCCCCATAGGTGGGAACCACAATCACGTAGGGCTCGTTTACATAAAGGAATTCGTCACGAGGACGCAGCGGAATCCTTTTATTGCGAAAGCCAAGTTTTTCTACAAAACGCTTGGTGTTACCCGTTGCGGAAGAAAAGTAGACCAGCAGAGGTTCCCTATCGCTCACCTTTGACCTGCCTTACTGTTTTCGCTTCTCGCTAATACCTGCTCTGGGATGCACTATTAATATTGCTTCCGCAATACCGCCCCCCTGGAGGGCACGAAGTATCCGGAATATATTTTAAAAGCTTTTGGAGGACCCGCCCACCCTAGGCGGTAGCTGCCGCACGCGCAGCGACCACCATGCCCTTGATTTTATCGGGACGGAATCCGCTCCAAGAATCGGTATCAGTTACCACTACCGGAGCCTGTACGAAACCCAAAGACTTTACATGCTCGAGAGCATCTGGATCCTGGCTCATATCAACTTCCGCGTAAGCAATTCCTTGCTTTTTGAGAGCGCGCTTGGTCGCATCACACTGTACGCAACGAGGCTTAGAGTAAACGGTGACCGACATGTTTCTGCGCTCCTTAATTTGGCTTTGTTCGTCTGCGCTATTCAAAGAATAACATCAATGTAGTTCTTATGCCGCCACATTTAGGCGGTGAAGTAAACACTACACCTAGTATTGACTTAACACCAGTACCCCAAGATAATGTGGTTGGGGATAATCGGTGGAAAGAGCGCGAATTTCTGGGGATACCCAGTGAACCCGAACAATCTACTAGCTGGATACCCGGCACCTGCCTGCCTTTTAGGATGAAAACTAGTTCGAGATGATTGGTGAGCGGTTCCACCAAAAATTGTGGATAAAACTTTCCCCGGCGTGTCGCAGGAGCCGTGGCGCTTCCTCTCCAGTTACGAACAGCGCGGGGGCTGAGTTTTTCCTTTCGCAGTCGTCCGCGCACAGGGGCGGATTTCACCTATAAATTGCCACGCGAGGGAAAAGTTTGTCCTCCCGCCCAAGAATTCGGGAAACGTAGCGGCGTTTCCCAAATTCTTATGCCCACCGCGCCCACTCGGACTAAACTTTTCCCTCGCGCTAGTCCCAGATTTTGCTTCGCGCCCCTGCACGCTCAGTGCGTATCTCTCGGTTCTTGTTCCCGCTGAGATGTTTACGTGTGTGGTACCAGCGAGCGTGGAGCCTAGGTTTTATCCGATTAGGCTAGGCGGGCGTAAAAATCGGGCAAAACTTTGTAGCTTTGCCCGATTTTTTGGGCGGGAGGAAAAACCTAGGCTCCGCGCGGAAAACGGCAGGAGGAAAAACCTAGCCCCTCACACACACGCGAATGAATATAGATAAGGTGGTATCCAGAGCAGCTACGGATTAAGGAGCAGGCGATGAGTGAGCGCATGAACGTGGAATCTTTCAACCTAGACCACACGAAAGTGGTGGCTCCCTTTGTGCGGGTAGCCGACCGTAAACAGCTACCTGGCGGAGATGAACTGGTCAAATACGATGTGCGTTTTTGTCAACCAAACCAGGAACACTTGGAAATGGAGACCGTGCACTCGATCGAGCATCTCACCGCAGAGCTGATGCGCAACCACACCGATAAGTTGATTGATTTTTCGCCTATGGGTTGCCAGACCGGGTTTTATGCCCTGATGTTGGGGGTAGAACCTGGCGAGTTTATGCAGCTACTGGCGACAACGTTTGAAGATATTCAACACGTCGACCAGGTTCCTGCGGCGAATGAACGTCAATGCGGGTGGGGCATTCACCATAGCCTTGCCGGGGCACAAAAAGCTACCACTCGCTTCTTGGCAGCGCGAGAAAGCTGGAATCAGGTTTATCGTTAGGAGAAAAACCGCTATGAACAGCCGCGACACTGTTATTATTTGCGCGGAACTTACCGAACTGGCGCCCTTCGTCAACAGGATGTGGCTACAGGAGTGCCTAGCTCACCGCCACCAGGATTCTTACACTCCTGAAGATACTAGGAAAGCGCTCCCTACTCCGGTAACAGAAGTTTCAGGTTTACGGTTTTATTCCCTAGATCTGCCAGAGGTTCCCGGAAAAACTCTCGGGGTACAAAGCGGAGTGGGAATGGTTAATGCGGCCCGCACTACTGCGATCGCGATTGAGGTATTAGGTGCACACCAAGTGCTGTATTCCGGCACCGCTGGTGGTTTAGCCAAAGACAGCCAGGTGGGGGAAATAATTTTCGGCGATAATTACGTATTTCACAGCGCAGATGCTACCGCTTTTGGTTATCAGCGTGGGCAACTCCCGGGGATGCCTCCCTCCTATGCAGGTAGCGAAAGATTACTAGCTAGTGCCCGCAGCCTATTAACTGCTACCGATGGGCAGGATTCAATCACTGCAAGCAGTGTCGCTACCTTTATAAATCCGTCTTTCCCGGCAGAGGCAACACTTGCCGCTAGTTTAAAGGAGACCCCGGCACGCTGCGGCACCATAGCTACGGGGGATTCTTTTATTACTGACGCCAATGTCGGTGCGGTACGCTCGGCCTTTCCTACAGCTCTAGCCGCAGAAATGGAATCCGCTGCCGCAGCCCAAGTGGCATTTTTGTCCCAGGTTCCTTTCTTGGCGGTGCGCTGTATCTCCGACCTCTGCTCCCCGGAGGGGCAAGACGTATACCATGGCAATGCCGCTGTTTGCGGGGCGATTGCGGCGGCAGCCACCATTTGCCTACTTGACGCCTGTTATTTTCACGCAAAACTTCAATAAAAACGTAGTTTGCCGAGATTTTTACCGCTTTTTTTCCTTAAGTAGGGCTGTTCAAAAATCAGCAGGTTACGATATCCAGGTAGTCTTATTGCAGTGGGAGAATTGACATGGACTTGTCACGTCCTCGTAATTTTAGAGTAATGCTCGGGGTAATCGTAGGGGTCGCATTATTGTGTTCAGCTATGGTGGCCGCTTACGCGACAACCAGAAATTCGGGAACTCCGAAAGCAGCAGATTCTACCTCAACTTCGAAAACAAGCCCTACTAAAAATAAGCCCTCCAAAACCACTCCCACCAGCACTACTCCCCCCACTACCACTTCCAGCCCGACCTCCACCCCCACTCTCACTCGTCCTCCGGTGGATTGCGCTAAGGAAAAATGTGTGGCCTTAACTTTTGATGATGGGCCTGGCCCCGATACTCCGAAACTCTTAGATACTTTAAAAGCGGAAAATGTTCCCGCTACTTTCCTACTGGTGGGCAAGTCGGTTGCCACTTACCCAGATACGGTGACCCGCGAGTTCCAGGAAGGGCACTCCCTGGGTGTTCACACCTGGAACCATCCGCAGTTAACTAAACTTCCTGACGACAAAATAGTCAAAGAAATAACCAGCACGGCAGATGCGATCAAAAAAGCCGCCCCGGATGCCCAGGTTAACTTTACTCGCCCACCCTACGGGGCTTTTAACCCCCGGGTAATTTCTGTCTTAAAATCCTTGAACCAGGCCACCGTGATCTGGGACGTTGACACTTTAGATTGGAAGCATCGCGATCCGAATGCAGTGCTGAAACAGGTACAACAGCAAACTAAACCGGGGTCGATTATTTTGATGCACGATATTCACCCCACCAGCATTCAAGCAGTACCCGAAATCATTAAATATCTACGCTCTTCAGGGTTCACCATGGTGACAGTTCCCGAATTATTCGGGGGATCGCTCACTCCTGGCAAGATTTATTTTGATCAAAACATGGTTCGCGGATAGTCGCGGCCAGGGACTTTTAATTGCAGGCTTGCTCCGTAGTTCTTCATCTATCCCCCGGGACTATAATTGTTTGAGCTTTAAGGCTCCGGGGTGGTCATAGCGTCTACTTGGGCATCCGGATGGGCGGCGATCAGATCATTAAGTGAGGACGCGGAGGCAATCATCCGAGCCATTCCGTGGGTGCCCACCACCCCCGCTAACGCAGTTCCTAACCCCATTTCGGAAAGAGCGTCAGCTTTCAGCCCCGGCCAGCCGTGCAACCTCGCTTGCAGATCGACAGGTATTTGCGCGAGCCCAATTCCGGATGCAAATAATGCCCCCACTAAACCGGCAATGGTGTCAGTTGCTCCTCCCAGTTGTACCGCGAGGGAGATGGCACGCCGGAACGCATCTTGTCCGCTGAGCGGCATCCCGGCATGCTCGATTTTCACGGCCTGTAAAATCCCTACCACTGCTTGTAGAGCGGTGACTGCATAGGTGTTGTCACGCGGAGGTTTGAAGTAGGTTTCCTCGGCTTGTTGCAACCATTCGCGCCACGGTTCGCGGCGACCTGCGGGTAGCAACGCTATTCCCGACCCCAGGTTGATTCGGTTTACCCAGGTTTCCTCACCGGGGAGCGGATCAGTAACGGCTCGGCGGATCGCTTCCGCATAGATCACCGCTGCTTCACTGGCTAAGGAATCTACATGGGTTAGTTCGGATACTGCCCGTACTGACTCTGCTGTCCACTGGGGATCTTTTATTCGGGTGAGCCCCAAAATAGCGCAGCGGCTAAGCGGACCGGCTCCGGAAGTGCGGCGGGTACGCAAGTGAAAATATGCGGCGGCGGAACGCATTTTCCGGGCGGGGTTCATATTGGAAGTATCATTGCTGGTAGTTTCTAACACCACCCTGGTGGGCGCATCTAGTTTACGGGTTCCCCCGTGGTACCAGGCTAAATATCGAGTAGCGACTGCATCTAAGCCTTCTTCTGTGGTCAAATCGATTCCGGTGACCGCAACTTCTGCTATACAGATCCCCAGCTGAGTGGCTTCCGACCATTCTCCCGGACTTAGGCGTCCGGCAGCTCCCTGCATTCGGGGAATTCCCTCTAAAGGAGGTGTTTTAAATTCGTAACCAACTCCTAAAGCATTGCCGCATGCTTGCCCCACGAGAACGCCGCTTGCCCGATCTGCCATGATGGCGAGGGGGGCTTGTCCGCCACGCCGGATCAATTCATTTTCTTGATCGGTGCGTTCTGGATTCTTATCACGCGCATCAGCCACCCTTTCAACTTTAATGCACCTACTACCAGATAAGCGAGATTCCCCTGGCTAGAACGCGTGGTTTGCATAATAGCCAGGGGATGAGGACGAGAAAGCTGTCCTCTCTAGCGGGCACCCTCACTTGCGGCGGGCGCGGTAGGAAACTAGCAGTCCCCCGCATCCGAGCGCTATTAGAGCCGCCGACAGCGGGCCAGAGGGACTGGCACCGGTTTCAGAAAGTACAGTCGGTTCCACCGAAGGAGGAGGAAGGGTAGACGGTGGTGGGGTAGATGGAGGCGGAGTTGCGGGAGGCGGAGCCTGGGGCAGGGCATACTGTTCATCCGTTTCGGTTTCCGAACTTCTAAAAGCTTGCGTCCGCGAGTCCCCTTCATAGCTAGTTACGAACACATAGGTATCCTTGCATTCGAAGCGTTCCAGATTGAGAGGGGTTCCCTCTTTATCTTCGTCGACAATGTAGGTTCCGTTCTTAGCCGGTAATTCGATTCTCGCTAGGGGTTCTTTCCCTTGGGCATCTTGATCTTTAATGGGGTGGGGTAGACAGTAAAGGTCATTACGGACTACCGGTTCATCACGTTTCCATTTGCCGCTGCCCCCAAAGTCCGGGTGATCGTCGGGAAATCCACTCAGCTCTACCTGATCGGTCAGTATTTTTCCCTGTTTATCGGTTACTACTTTTGCCTGAGTTTTTACCCCGGGGAAAAACGGCAGTACTTGAGTTTCGCCCTCCTCAAAAAAGTTGGGGACATAGTCTGCTTTTAAGTAAGTATCCTCTGGCTGCAGATCCCGATGAGCGGCGGCAACAAAAGTATAGAAACCGGGTCGGTCTATCTTAAAAGGATCAGTTTCATTTGAGATAGTGACGCCCTTTTCTGCCTCTTGCTCATTTTGGGGAGTCGCCGGTAGCTTCCAGGTTTTTAATGGCTGAGCGTTAGCCGGAATCTGTCCCGGGCCGCGCGCAGAGCTAAAAGGACCGTAAAGTGACAAGTCGATCATCACCGTTTGCCAGGTCTCTTTTCCGGTATTCTTCCCCCATTTTTCTTCGGCTGTCACCAAAATATTGTCCGTTAGTTCCGCTCCTCCTTCTAGCGGATTCATTTGCGATTTAGTCTGCGTTTTTACTGCAAAAAACTGTCGAGGATCAGCATTGGTGGTGGCGATGGTGCTTAGCTGTGAATTCGGGCCGGAAATCAGCAAATCCTGCCAGCGCGCGTGTTCCCAAATTTCGTAACTAACCGGTGGCACTCCTGTCACCTTAACCTGAGCACTCACTTTTCCAGGGCCGGTTACCTCGATCGGGATCTCTTTGACCGTAGCCGCGGAGGAAGTATTTAGGGTTTTAGACTGGCCTTTACTGGAAAAATGTGCCGACCCCGATAAGGTGACGCTTTCTTTGAAACCTTTGAGAGGGCGACCGGCTGCGCTTTGTGGCACTGGCAAGCGCACGATTCCCTGCATGGATCCCGGATTTACTTTTATTTCTGGCTTTCCCATCCGGTAGGGGCCGGCATAGGCAGCGGCCTGCTGTAAGAGCTGGGCCGCCCGCTGCTTGATTGGGGCGGAGCCTTTTTGCTTTGTGGTTAGACGTCCAGACAGGGAGTGAATCGCATAGACAGTGGCTCCCAGTTCCGGGTTTCCTTTGGCGATGGCGCTTCGCAGCTGGCCAGCCAGATATGCCACCCGATATTGTGTCGAAGCCGGAAAGATTACGGCAGTTCCCTTTACCTTATCTTTGACTTCGAAAGTAGCTTTGTTGGAGCGATACTCTTTTCCCGCTCCGATTACTCTAAGCCCTTGATAGGTAATCCATTTGTTTCGCGGCGAGTTGATCTGCCGATCAGTGGCACAAACTGCGACTTTAGTATCGTCCGCAGACTTTCGGGCGTTCAACTCCATTTTTGAGTCACCATAACTCTTCCAGGCAGCCCCCGGCCCGGCGGCTTGGGAAGTGTCCTGATCGGTAACCACCATAGCGGAACTGATCATGGCGATGGCGGTGGCTATCCCGAGCATAGCGAGACGTTTTCGCCTTTGGGCTCGTCGTCGACGACGAGGGCTGATTCTCGAGTAAGGATCGGGTATCTGACTATTTCTGGCGGGAGTATTACCGCTATTTTTCACTGTTTCCATACCCATAGATTCCGCTTTGGAAAGGAGGTAAGCCAGATCCAAAAAACAATTTCTGAGTATCGGGTAGCTAGCTTGCCTTGGGGACAATCCCGCAACTACTGGTTGAAGCGAAAGTAATATCTTCCCAAGTGGATTATTTATTTTTTGTAAAACAGCTGGACAAATCACCCATATTATACTTTAATCTCAATAGAAACATTTACAACACTCGTAACTTACATAACAAGATGGTCCCAATGGTTAGTAAGAAAAAAATTTTTAAAATAGCAGCTGGCATCCTCGCCCTCTCATTAGCAATTCTTTCAGTTCCCCTCTCATCAGCATTTGGCAAAACTGGTTTTCGGGCGGGAAACATTATTTCTGATGCCAATATGTACCAGAAGACCCCCTCCATGTCAGCGGCACAGATTCAAAAATTCCTGGAGACCCAAGGCGCAGGTTGTCGCGGCAATGGATGCCTGAAGAATATGCGTCTGAATACCAGATCCTTTAACGCAGACTATTACTGCAAGGGCAGTTACCGGGGCGCACATAATGAGCCAGTTTCGCAGGTTATTTACAAGATTTCCCAGGCCTGTCAAATCAGCCCGAAAGTTTTACTGGTGACCATCCAAAAAGAGCAATCGGGAATTACGCGTAACCTGTCAACTGTTAGCCAGAACAAACTTACCGGTTACGGCTGCCCAGACGGCAAGCCCTGTGATGAGCAATACTATGGGGTTCAAAATCAAATCTATCAGACGGCGCACCAGTTGCAGCGATACCGCCTCAAGCCTGGATATTACAGTTTCCGGGGCGGCAAAACCGCCAATATCCAGTTTTCTTACCAAAGCGGATGCGGGGCTTCAAAAGTCAGATTAGAAAACCAAGCAACGGCATCGCTCTACAACTACACTCCTTTCCAGCCGAATCAAGCTTTACTTTCCGGCAATCATGATCGTTGCTCTTCTGACGGTAACTACAATTTCTTCAACATTTATCAACGCTGGTTCGGTGACCCAAGAGGCTCAGCTCCCGCAACCACCCCTAATAAGAAAGTCGTGGTTCCTGAGGGCGGGTACACCGGCACTTCCAATAACACCAAAGCCCAAGCCGCCAAGGAACAGGTCACTAGCACCCCGGCTGCTACCGGCAGTCACGCTAACACCGCCCCAAAGGTAGGCTCGGCGAGCTCTAGCTCCTCCAGCACTACTACAACTGCAAATTCTCAGGCCACTACCAGCCCCCAGTCGGCTAACAATTCCAAACCTACGGATAGTTCCCAGGCTGCAAAAGACGCGGCCGCTCAAAACGCTGCTATGAAGGCCGCAGAGCAAGAAAAAGCTCAGCAGGAGGCAAAGGCGGCAGCGGAAGCAGCTCAAAAGGCTGCCAAGGCTGCAGAAGCAAAGAAAGCGGCAGCCGCTGCCCAAAAAGAAAAACCAACCCAGCCAAGTTCGGATTCCCAAACCGCTAAACCTCAAAGCGAAGCGCCAGCCCAACCCCAACCGACTAGCGCCACCCCAAACAAAACAAAGCCAGCAAAGGCGGCTACTAAACCAGCAACCTCCAACAACAGTCCCGCTTTGGCTAGTACCGGCACCGTTGGCGGCTCCGCAACTATCTTGGCAATCGTCTTAGTGATAGCGGGGTGGAGGATTCGCAAGAACGTGATTGACAACCGTCCGATCCGCGTTAACTGCTGACGGCCGCCAGAACCTGCGCAATAATTTCTTGGGTCTGCCAGGGCCCGGAAGTCGCGCGGGTTTGCACTCCGGTGCGGACCGCCGGATAGTCATTTCCGTCCGGGTCGAGACGGTCCCCCACAAATAGGACTTCGGCAGGCTTCAGCGCCGTTCGCGCTAGGAACTTCTCCACCCCGTAGGCTTTATCGATCCCGCGCATCGTAATATCGACGGAAGTCGACCCGCCGGAAAGCACCGTCAGCTCAGGTAAAAGTTTACCGGCACGGGCAGCTAGCTCGGCCCGCTTAACCCCACTGGGATCCCAAGCATCTTTCGCTTCCCTGGCTGCCTGTTGTCCGAGGGCGGAATAGGTTAGCTGCGAACCCCGGTTTTCAATTATCTCCCCCGCCGGATCCTCACACCAATACCCGAGGGAGCGAGCGACATCCTCGATTACTATGCGCGCCTTCTGCACTTGTTCTGGCGCCATTTTCAGCACATACTGCGCTTTCCAGTCCCCGTCTTCAAATAGATAGTAACGCGTACCGCAAGTGGGCAGCAGGTGTAGCTGCTGGGGAGAGAAATCTTGGCTCGATAAGGGTTCTAAGAGCTGGTGGGAAAACTGTCGGAAGGAGCCCCCACTGATCACCCCGGTGGGTAAAACGCGGGTAAGACGCGCGAAGACCCTCGCCATTTCGGGCAGCATTACTTGTTTCGAGGGTGTCAAAGTGCCATCCAGGTCAAATATCATCGCCTTTATCGCGCCCACTCGTCGCCTTTCTGCCGTGGTTCCATAAGGTAGCCAAAAAGCCATTGTAGAGCTAAAAGTGAGTCGGAATTGCATTTACCCGAGGCAACTTGCTTTAGTTATTTGCCCTCGGCTGAGAGAAGCTAAGGAGCGCTTGGCAGGTATTGCTACACCAGTGGCGCCTAGACGATTTAGAAATGGGGTATCGAGAGAATTTCTACCTCTTGTCGGCATCGTGTAATCGTTTTCACAATAGCAATTTTAATCTACCAATTGCGATATCTACCAGGTATTTTATTGGTCACAAAAGCCGCACACTAACAAAAGTTCTCCCATTTTTTGTCCTAACATTGACGCCCCTCGAAAAAACCTCGTATAGTAAACATGTAAACGTTTCCACGAGGGAAAAAGTTCAAACCGAACTTTTCGAATCGCTAGAACAGAAAGAGAGAAAATAAAAATGGCTACTTTGGTTGCTCCTTCGATTTCATTGTCTTCTACTCGGCTCGAAGAGCCGAAAATGGTTGCCTACATCGCTTTCATCTCCTTGATGGTAGCTGGCGTAGCGATCACTTTGATCGGCGCATTTTCCGCTTACGCGGTCACCGCGATCCTGGGCGGACTGCTAACTGCGGTTAGCGGATTCGGTTTCGCCTGGTCTAAAGTTTATTTCCAGCTCAAGGGAGAATAGGTTTTAACCGGCATACGCCTAAAAAACATATGTGCGTCGCCGCCAGCGACGCCTAAAGTCTCACTGAGCTAGATATAACAGCTGAATAGCATCTCAGAAAATCTAGGCGCTAGCATACTTAAAACGCTAGGCGTCAAGATGGTCTGGACAGCCTCCTAATAATTCTGGTCTCGGCAGACTCTCTCAAGACTGTTACTAATGCGGGGCGGATGGATTTCCATCCGCCCCGTTTTTCTAGTTCCAAACCGAGCTTCAACGTCCTTGTTTCCCCTGAACTAGATATGTTCGGGTATTATTCCCGCCAGAGATCTTATAACTGTTGCAGCCACCTGCCCTAGATCCGCCCACCCCAGGGAGCAAAGGCAAATTAAACAGCCAAATAAAAAGGGCGGGCAGGTTCTTGTCAAAAGAACGTGCCCACCCAGTTACGGCAACTAGCAGCTACCTGACCACCTCAACAGTATTAACTTGCTTTACAGCGACATATCAACCACGGCACGGCCTTGTACCTTGCCCTGAGAAAGCAGCTTATAGGTGGCGCCGGCTTCTTCTAGCGGAATCCGCTTGGTAACAATCTTCTGGTAATCAATCATTCCCAGATCTGCCATCCGGATTACCTCCGGCAGATCCTGGCGGGTACGGGCACCGTACGACCCCAAGATGTGCTGAGCGCGACGGACTAGGCGGTTAATCTCTACCTGCGCAGTTTGTACTCCGGCTCCCAGGCCGATCGGCACCATGCGGCCTCCATCTTTAAGTACATCCAAAGCGGTGGTCCAGGTTTCCGGGCGCCCGAGCGCCTCGAAAGCCACATCTACGCCTTTACCGCCGGTGATCTTGAGGATTTCCGCACGCGCATCCTGAGTGACCGAATTAATCGCGTCGGTGGCACCCAATTCTTTAGCGCTGGCGAGCTTGTCATCGGAAATATCGATTGCCACGATCTGGCTGGCGCCAAAGGCTTTGGCGATCTGAATAATGTTAGATCCCACGCCTCCGGTAGCAACTACCGCCACGGATTCGCCAAAGTGCAGGTCAGCGCCGCGGCGTACCGCTCCATAGGCGGTCATAGCGGCACAACCAATAATCGCCGAGGAAACTAAATCCATACTAGAAGGCACAACCGCTACGGAGGTGGAAGGCACTACCGCGTATTCGGCGAGCCCACCCATGGAGTACATGGCGATTTCACTGCCATCTAGATCGGCCAGGCGGGTGGTACCGTCATAGAGTTTGCCCTGCAAACGGTTGAGATCAAAGAACGGTGCACACAAGTCGTCACGTCCAGACGCACAGGCTTCACACTGACCACAAGGCATCAGGAAAGCTCCGGAAACATACTGGCCAACTTCCAGCCCGGTATGTTCATTGCCTTCACCTAGCTCCACGATTTGTCCGGCAACTTCATGTCCGAGGACGCAGGGCTTGGGGAAGTCGATAGCTCCCCCAATTACATGCAGGTCAGAGTGACAAAGACCGCAGGCAGCGACTTTGATGAGCACCTCGCCCGCCTTGGGATGGGGGGTACGAATCTCATTTACTTCCAGTCCCTTCTCAACATCACGAAGAACTGCGGCCTTCATCGTCTCGGGAATCGTCATGTCCTGCTCCTTTGCTAGCGTTTAAATATTAATATTTCAGCCTTGACGGATACCGCCCTTGAAGCTGCACCCGTCGCTCACTTCCAGTATCGTACAGATTTACATCTTTGTCCATACATTTTGACAAAAAGTAGCTTTTTAAAATATATTTCTCTAAACAAGCGACAGAAAGGACTGTAGAAATAACTAAAAACACTGCTTGCAGATTCTTGGTCAAGTTCAGGCAGAGATAGGGATTACTATATAAATGTAATAACAATAGCTCTATTCACACCGGCGGGGATCATCTCGATTTTCACTGCCGGTATTCGTAGAGGCAAAAACTGCAGATACTGGCAGGCTCCTGACCGCACTAGCCTCCGATCAGAGCAGATGACCCCGTAGTTACCTGCCCCAGAAAGGAAACCATGCTTGACCTCACTCCTGGTTTAATCGCTATCTTGGTAGCCTGCGCCCTGATGTGCGGACTAGCAAAAACCGCTCTTCCGGGACTAGCGTGCATACCGGTCGCGATCCTGGCAGCAGTAATGCCTACCCGCCCCTCCACCGCCCTAATGCTGCTAATGCTACTTACCGGAGACTTGCTGGCCATCTGGACCTACCGTAAAGATGCTGACTGGAAAGTGCTACGCGGCTTGTATCCACCGGTAGCGGTGGGGGTAGCCATCGGTGCCGTTTTTCTGGCAAATGTATCTAACCAGGTGATGAAAGTTTCTATCGGGATCATTATTTTGGCGCTGACTGCCCTCACCCTGGGGCTGATCTGGTATGCGGGTCGCACCGGGCGCGACCTGGCGACCTCCATGAGCACTTCCCTACCCGCACGCCTGTTTTACGGTTCCCTGTCGGGCTTTACCACGATGGCCGCCAACTCGGGAGGCCCAGTGGTCTCCCTGTATTTCCTGGCCTCCCGCTTTGAAGTCCGCCGCTTCATGGGCACTCAAGCCTGGTTTTTCTTTATCGTCAACCTGCTAAAACTACCCTTTTCCGCCGGTATTGGCTTGATTGATCGGCAAATGCTGCTGATCGCTCTATGCCTCGCTCCTCTAGTTCTGGGGGCAGCCCTCCTGGGGCGCTGGTGGATAGGGCGCATCGACAATAAAATCTTCGATCCGATCGTAACTATACTAACCATCGTTTCCGCAGTATTCCTGCTGCTCTAGCCGAGAGTTCGCCGCACAATCAGATAAAGCAGGCAGACACCATCCAGGGTGTGCGGGAAAAGGTTTTATCCGAGTGGGCGCCGCGGGCATAAGAATTCGGAAAACGTCGCTACGTTTTCCGAATTCTTGGGCGGGAGCAGAAACCTTTCCCCGCATCGAGACACAAGCGACAGTAGATGCTGAGAGCACCAGAAAATGCGGGAGGCGATTTTAAGTCGAGGGGAAGATTTTCAGGATACAAGGGGCGCAGCCGGTAAAAGATACGACAGGGACACGCAAGCCACCAGTATCTTCCTTATTCGGAAACATACCTATTAATCTCTTGAGATAATTCCCTATCCTCGCTTTAGCGAGGAAATCGGGGCCCCCGGAGTGCTTTTACCGAGCCAGCCCCGATACGGGAGACAACCGACAACCCCCTACACCGGCAGCTACCAATGGCAGCAATCTACAGAAAATGTGGGGGCGAGATTAGCTCGCCCCCACATATCAGGTAATTTACCTACAGATTTTCAGCTGTAGATTTAGCAGTTATTTGCTGTACATGTGTTCCATGTAGGATTCGATTTCGTCCAAAGACCGTCCGGAGGTTTCCGGCATGATCTTGAATAGCACCACTGCAATGATCAGGTTCAGTACCCCGTACATTGCGTAGGTGGGGCCACCACCTAGAGCAGCAATCATCGGCGGGAAGGTCCAGGTAATAATGGCGTTCATAATCCACATACAGAAGATGGCAGTACCATTCATAATTCCGCGCACATTAGCCGGGAACATTTCACCCAGCATCGTCCAGACTACGGTACCGTTCGAAGACTGTACTACCAGCATGAATAGCGACATCATTAGCAGCACCAAGTACCCGGCCCAGACCGGCACACTGCCGGCTGCGTCATGAGGAGCAATCACGAATTGGAAGATTATGGCAATTCCCAGCAACAGGATACCTACCAAGGTGACGTCCCAGATCAAAATGGTGCGCCGGCGGAACTTGGTAATCAGAATCAAGCCGATTGCCGAACCCACCACGCTCATCACGCCGTTAGCTACCTGCGCAGTAATCGCGGCCGAAGTTCCCATACCGGCAATACCCAAGACTTTCGGGGCGTAATACATAACGGTGTTTACCCCGGTGGTCTGGTTTACAATCGCCAGGAATATACCCACGAACATTAGTTTACGCAGCCACGGCGTGTTCATTACGTCGCGGAAAGTACCCTTCTTACCGTGTTTCTCATTCTGGCGAGCCTCGACCATCTCGTAGAGTTCGTCAGTAAGATCCCCATCTTTCTTGGGGTCGCGTACCCGCTTCAAGGATCCAATAGCGGCGTAAACTTCCTGCTGCAGCACATGCCAACGTGAAGACTCCGGCATCAAGTGCATCCCTAGCCACAGAGCAACGGCAGGCACAGAACACAACACAATCATCCAACGCCAGGCAGAGCCGTTACCGGCGGAAACCGCCATATTCGAGATGAATTCGTGGATTGCTTGGGCATCAGAGCTACCCAGGTGCTTAGAAACGATCTGGTTTAAGGCATCCCAGGAGTATTCTCCGGCCTTAACTACCCCAGCAGGATCCGATTTGACGGTAATCTGCGGGCCGCCGTGAGCAGAGTTAATGATGGCATTCATCGAGAAGGCTAACAGCTGGCCGACTACAATCATCAGCTGGTCAACCGCCACGATGGTACCGCGGATACGCTTGGGTGCAGTTTCCGCCAGGAATACCGGCACGGTTGCCGAGGCGCCACCTACGGCTAGCCCCAGGATTAGGCGGAACGGATACATTACCCAAATATTGGGGGCGAAAGTATTTCCGAGGGCGCCGATCAGGAACAGAATCGCCAGCATGATGATGTTGTGTCGGCGTCCATAACGGTCGGAGAGCCGTCCTCCAAATAGCGCTCCGAAGGCTGCGCCAAGGGTAAGAATACCGCCAATCGCACCCTCTTGAGCCGGGGTAATCCCCATGCCGCCTGCACCATGTGGCATATACATATAGGGCAGGGCTCCGGAGATAACCCCGGTGTCATACCCGAATAGCAGGGAGCCTAGCGTAGCCACTGCGGCCACGGCGATAACTCCCCGGTGTTTACCGGAGGCTGGCGTTTCTTGCACCATTTCGCGCAGTTCATCTTTACTCAACTCATTAAGAGGAGTTTTTTTCTTATTTATTTCCATTGCTAGAACTTTCTATATTGAAGAGATAGGTTATTTGTCGTAAGTAGTGATGCCGCTTACTTTAGGGACATCGTGCCATTTACCGTCTGCGGCTGAAGCCACCGTTGCCTGGTCGATCTCGGCTGCCGACCAACCATCAGCCACTGACGGCGCCACCTGCTCACCGGTTAAAACACCCGACAAGAATTGGAAACACTCGATCGCTTTCATATCGTCAAAGCCCATCGAAGTGCCCGCCCCCGGCTGGAAACGTGAGAAATGGGGATAGTGAGGATTAGCCATCGAACGCACATACCCGTGAATAACCCCATTATCCTGACCAATACAAGCCTGCAGATCATTGAGGTATTCAAAGTTCCAACGCACCGAACCCTCGGTACCATAAACTTCCACAATATACTCAGCGCGCGGCCCCACGCTCACGCGAGAAGACTCCATAGTGCCCACCACGCCGGAATCAAAACGCACCATCATGGCCACATAGTCCTCGTTCCCGACTTCTTTCTTTTCATCAGAAACTTCCCAACCAGTATGCCCCACACCAGCCTTAGTGGGAATAGGACGCTCTTTAATAAACGTGTCGGTAAGCGCCGACACCTGACTAATCCGATCACGCAACACATACTGCACCAGGTCAGCTCCATGACTCATGAGGTCACCAACCACACCAGCACCTGCCTTATCCCGGTCATAACGCCAGGTATAAGGCCCATCAGGACTAGCAGCATAATCAGCGATTAACCAACAACGAACGTTGGTAATCCGCCCTAGCTTCCCCTGCGCAATCAGTTCCCGTGCCTGCTCAACTGCCGGGGTATGACGATAGTTAAAACCAACCGCCGTATTAACCCCCGCCTTCGCCGCAGCCTCAGCAATCTCCCGAGACTCAGTAGCACTTACCCCCATTGGTTTTTCAATCCAGAAAGGCTTACCAGCCTTCGCCGCCGCAACCGCGATCTCACGATGCAAAAAGTTCGGCGAACAAATAGACACCACATCCACTTCCGGATCGGCCAACACTTCCCGATAATCGGAAACCGCTTTCTCAAAACCCAGGGCACTGGTTGCCAGCTCTTGAGTCTGCACGATCGGATCACAAGCAACCACCAAACGCACCTCAGCTCCCAACTCCGGGAAACGCTCAGCCATCGCCTTATACGAACGCGTATGCAAACGCCCCATCCAACCCAGGGAAATAACCCCTACGCCAATCTTTTTCTTCTCGGCCATATAAACTCCTTACCCAGCCACCATCGGCTGCAATCCATTGAGCGCTTTGGAGCCTCCCTGCTCTCTTACGCACGCCATTCAATGTAACCGAAATATTTCGCTTTGTCCAGAATTTGACTTAACATTATTACATTTAATGGGGGATGGGGTTAGGGAGAAAAATATACAAAGAGGCGCGGGGAGAGTCTACCTGGGCGAATGCCCGATATAACTCTCCCCGCGCCTTGTAGCTATCAGGAACCGAACGAAAGATCTTGCCAGATCTTCGACTTTAACGATCCCCTTAAAAAGCCAATGAAAACCTACTTGGCTTTCTCAATGATTTCGCTAACCCGCCAACGCTTGGTCTTGGACAAAGGACGAGTCTCCATAATCCGTACCAAGTCGCCGGTGCCGCATGAGTTGTTCTCGTCATGCACCTTGTAGCGCTTGCGGCGGTTAATCACCTTGCCGTACAAGCGGTGCTTAACGCGATCTTCTACCTGCACAACAACCGTCTTGTCCATTTTGTCGGACACCACGTATCCCTGCAGCACCTTGCGGTGATTGCGCTCTACCGTAGCGGTCTTCTCTGTTTCTTCGCTCATGAATCCTACTCCTCAGCCTGCGGAGCGGTACGAATACCGAGCTCCCGCTCTCTAGCAATGGTGTAAATGCGGGCAATATCGCGACGCAGCTGCCCGATCTGTCCACGATCCTCACCAGCACCGGTGGCCAGCTGGAAACGCAGATTAAACAGTTCGGTCTTAGCTTCGTCTAGCTTCTGGGAAAGCTGTTCTTCGTCCAGCAAATCCAAATCAGACATTTTAAGGCCCTTTGCCATTACTGATCACCGCCTTCACGACTAATGAACCGGGTCTTAATCGGCAGCTTATGCTGCGCACGGCTCATAGCTTCCCGAGCGATATCTTCAGACACGCCCGCCAATTCGAACAGTACGCGACCAGGTTTGACCGGAGCCACCCACCATTCGGGAGAGCCTTTACCAGAACCCATACGAGTTTCGGCCGGCTTCTTGGTCAGCGGACGGTCAGGGAAAATGTTGATCCACACTTTACCGCCACGCTTGATGTAGCGTGTCATCGCAATACGAGCTGCCTCAATCTGCCGGTTGGTTATGTAGGCGTGATCAAGAGCCTGGATGCCGTATTCGCCGAACGCCAGTTCGGTACCGCGCTTAGCCATGCCCTTACGGTTAGGGCGATGCTGTTTGCGCCATTTAGTCCTACGAGGAATTAACACGTTACTCCTCCGTTCCGTTTTCTTGCGGCTTATCGGCCTCGGCTACTGCCTTTTCGGTAGCAGCCTCAGCTGCGGGTGCCTCTTTTTCCGAGGACGCGGCATCGGAGTTTTCCGCCGGTGCCTGGGTTGCGCCCTCTTGCCGGCCTTCGCTACGGCCGCGACGTCCGCCGCGTCCGCCATCTCGACCTGCGCGGCCGCGACGTCCACTGCCGCGTCCACCGCGTCCACCGGATTCAGCCTGTTTCCGGGCGAATTCGGTTTCGGTGAGATCGCCTTTATAAATCCACACTTTCACGCCGATCCGTCCGAAAGTGGTGTGAGCTTCATAGAAGCCGTAGTCGATCAGGGCGCGCAGCGTATGCAACGGCACCCGACCTTCGCGGTAAAACTCTGAACGTGACATTTCTGCCCCGCCCAAACGACCCGAGCACTGCACCCGGATCCCGAGGGCTCCCCCGCGCAGCGCCGACTGCATACCTTTACGCATTGCGCGCCTAAACGATACGCGCGCCGCGAGCTGTTCCGCGATTCCTTGCGCCACTAGCTGCGCATCAATCTCAGGATTCTTAACTTCGAGGATGTTCAGCTGCACCTGCTTACCGGTGAGCTTCTCCAAATCGCCACGCAGGCGATCTGCCTCTGCGCCGCGCCGGCCAATAACGATACCGGGGCGAGCAGTATGCAAATCAACCCGTACCCGATCGCGGGTACGTTCAATATCGATCTGCGAAATCCCGGCGCGCTCTAGGCTCTTTTCCATGACCTTGCGAATGCGCACATCTTCATCTACGAAATCACTGTAACGCTGTCCCGGCTTAGTGGAGTCCGAGAACCAGCGGGAACGGTGATCGGTGGTAATACCTAACCGGAAACCGGTAGGGCTAACCTTTTGTCCCATTAGTCGTTCTCCTCTTCCTGTTTGCCGTCAGAAACCTCGATCGTAATGTGGCTGGTCCGTTTGAGGATTCGCCCAGCACGCCCTTGAGCGCGCGGACGGAACCGCTTCATGGTGGGGCCTTCATCTACGTATGCCCGCGAAACTTTGAGTTCCGCAAACGTTTCTTTGTCGCCAGACCGATCTGCTTTAGCGGCGGCGTTGTACATTGCGCTGCGAAGCACCTTGCGAACATCAGTTGCGACCGCTTGCGGAGCGAAACGCAGGATGTCGTAGGCCTCGAGGGCGTTCTTGCCGCGAATCATGTTCACGACGCGACGCGACTTCTGCGGCGTAGAGCGCACGAAACGCGCTTTCGCCATGCCTTCCATCTTTGCCTTCTTTCTCTTCCGGCGCGCCTAGCGGCGGCGTGCCTTTCGGTCGTCCTTGTCATGTCCGCGGAAGGTACGAGTAGGAGCAAATTCGCCCAACTTGTGACCAACCATGTTTTCAGTGATGTACACCGGAACGTGTTTACGTCCGTCGTGTACCGCGATAGTGTGCCCAATAAAATCGGGGGTAATCATAGAGCGGCGTGACCAGGTCTTGATAACCGACTTTTTATTGGCGTCATTCAGAGCGTCGACTTTTTTCATCAAATGGTCGTCGACGAAAGGACCCTTCTTTAGGCTACGTGCCATGATTTATCTCCTACCTAACGCTTCTTGCCGGTCCGCCGACGACGCACAATCAGGCGATCGCTGGCTTTATTCGGACGGCGGGTACGACCCTCGGGCTTGCCCCAGGGGCTAACCGGGTGACGACCACCGGAGGTACGGCCTTCGCCGCCACCGTGCGGGTGATCAACCGGGTTCATTACCACACCACGTACCTTGGGACGATTTCCCTTCCAGCGCATGCGTCCGGCTTTACCCCAGTTGATATTGCCGTGGTCAGAGTTACCAACCTCGCCGATGGTGGCGCGGCAAGCAGCCTCTACGTTACGGATTTCCCCGGAAGGCATCCGCAGCTGGGCATATTTGCCTTCTTTCGCCACTAGCTGCACGGATACTCCCGCACTGCGAGCGATCTTGGCTCCCCCACCAGGACGCATTTCCACTGCGTGAATCACGGTACCCAACGGAATGTTGGTTAGTGGCAAACAGTTGCCAGGCTTAATATCAGCAGCCGGCCCCTGTTCAATGCGGTCACCCTGATGCAGTTTATTGGGGGCAATGATGTAACGCTTTTCGCCATCTGCATAGTGCAGGAGGGCGATATTGGCGCTGCGGTTCGGATCATATTCGATGTGGGCAACCTTTGCGGGCACCCCATCTTTGTCGTGACGACGGAAATCGATCACGCGGTAACGGCGCTTATGTCCCCCGCCACGCCGGCGGGAAGTGATACGGCCGTCGTTGTTACGTCCCCCGGTTTTGTGGATAGGACGCAGCAGAGACTTCTCCGGATGGTCGCGGGTGATTTCCGCGAAATCGGAAACCGATGCGAAGCGACGCCCGGGAGTAGTCGGCTTGTATTTACGAATACCCATTACTTGTTCACCCCTTACGCAGACGCTTCGTTGAAGATATCGATTGTGCCTTCAGCGAGGGTAATAATGGCGCGTTTGCCATCTTTCCGCTTGCCATATCCGGTGCGAGTACGTACCCGTTTACCTTTACGCGCAATCGTATTTACGGTCTTTACTTTCACATCGAAGATTTTTTCGATGGCAATCCGAATCTCGGTCTTATTGGCTTTGGGGTCTACCTCGAAAGTGTATTTCCCCTGATCCATTAGGCCATAGGCTTTTTCCGAGACGATCGGGCGGTAAATAATATCCCGCGGGTTCTTAGTAACCTCGAGTGCCATTGCTTTACGCCTCCTGTCCGGTCTTATCGGCGATGAACTGGCGAATCGCGGCCTCAGTGAAGATAACGTCCTCATTGTTGAGTACGTCGTAAGTATTGAGTTGGTCAACCATGAGCAGATGCACCTGCGGCAGGTTACGCACTGACAATACCTGTTCTTCTTCCGAGCGGCTCAGCACTACCAGAACGTAGCGCTGATCTACCAGGGATTCGATGTGTTCGCGACCCGCTTTGGTGGAAGGGGTATCCCCGGCTACCAACTGAGACACGAGATGCATACGGTCCTTGCGTACCCGATCAGACAGGGCGCAAGCCAGTGCGGCCACCTTCATCTTCTTGGGGGTGCGCTGGGAGTAATCACGCGGTTGTGGGCCGTGGGCTACTCCGCCACCACGCCACTGCGGCGCGCGGATGGAGCCTTGTCGAGCCCGGCCGGTGCCTTTCTGACGCCACGGCTTCTTGCCGCCACCGCGCACCCGCCCACGCGTCTTCGTGGAGTGAGTACCCTGACGAGCCGCCGCTAGCTGGGCGTTAACTACCTGGTGCATTAAAGCGATATTGGGATCCCGATCAAAAATACTGGCGGGCAGATCAACGCTGCCAACTTGCTTACCAGCGGGATCAGTTACGTTTAGCGAAAGATTAGTCATAGTTACGCACCTTTCACTGCACTACGAATCAGGACAATGCCACCCTTGGGACCGGGAATAGCACCGGTAACCAAGACAATGCCTTTTTCGGCATCGACTGCCTGAACTTTAAGATTTTGGATGGTTCGGCGATCTCCACCCATGCGTCCGGCCATACGTAAGCCTTTGAATACGCGTCCGGGGGTGGCGCAAGCGCCGATAGAACCAGGTTTACGGTGGTTACGGTGAGCACCATGGGAGGCGGAAACGCCGGCAAAGCCGTGTCGTTTCATAACCCCGGCGAAGCCTTTACCTTTGGTCTTTCCGGTAACATCCACTTTCTGGCCGACTTCAAAAATGTCGGCAGCCAGTTCCTGGCCAAGAGTGAATTCGTCATCTCCGCCGGTACGCACCTCTACCAGGTGGCGACGGGGGGTGACGCCTGCTTTATTGAAATGGCCGGCAAGGGGCTTGGTGACTTTGCGCTGGTCAATCTGGCCGAAACCGATTTGAATGGCGGTGTAGCCATCGGTTTCTTGGTCGCGAACCTGCGTCACCACGTTCTTGTCGACCTGCACGACGGTGATGGGAACGACTTTTCCGTCCTCGTCCCAAACCTGCGTCATGCCTAGCTTGCGGCCGAGAAGTGCCCGAGTGGGTACTGCGGCAGCCGGCTGGGTCTGCGTGGTCATAATTATTTTCCTTAGAGTTTGATCTCGATGTTTACGTCAGCGGGCAAATCGAGACGCATTAGCGAATCGACTGCCTTAGGCGTCGGGTCGACAATATCGATGAGCCGTTTGTGCGTACGCATCTCAAACTGCTCGCGACTGTCCTTGTACTTGTGTGGCGACCGAATCACGGTGAACGTGTTCTTTTCGGTCGGCAAAGGTACTGGGCCTACCACTGTGGCGCCCGCGCGCTGGACCGTTTCCACGATCTTCTTCGCGGACGAGTCAATGACCTGGTGGTCATATGACTTCAGCCGGATGCGGATTTTCTGTCCCGCCATTCCGTCTACCTCTTCTTCTTCCGTAGATGTTTCCCCGGTGTTTATCCCGGGCCTGCCAGGGGATTTCCTCCCTTGCTTGCGCTAAGCCCGCCGGGGCGAACTTAGCCGGTTGCAAGCGCAAAAAGCCCTAAAACATTTTAGGGAGGTGATCTGTGTGATCCCTGGCGAACTGTTTCACCAGGCACGAATCGATTCCTGCATTCTTGCTACCGGGCGCTAGGAGAGCGGGTACGCGCTGCGCACCTTTCAACTAGAGCCAGTAAACAACTCTAACGCGCCGCCTAGAACCCTTTCAAGCTGCACTCATGTGAATGACCCCACGTCCCCGCATCCGGGCGTGTCGCGGCACTTATTTTTGCCACGCAAGGGTTGTTTTTCCTAACCTCCTGCGCGGAAACTAGGTTTTTCCTCCCGCCCAAAAACTCTAAAAATGCTCTACGCATTTTCAGAGTTTTACGCCCGCCTAGCCTGATCGGATAAAACCTAGTTCCCGCGCGGCCTGCCAAGAAATACTCTTACGCAGGCACCATACTTGAGCGGGAAAAATCTATCCGAGTGGGCACGGTGAAATTGTCTGCCGCAATCAGGGAGCGCCGCGCTCGACCTTTCTTGCTCTCATTCACGGCGACCTGTCGGAATTTCCGACAGGTCGCCGCCACCTCCAACTCGTCCTCGGAATAAATATCGCCATTTTCCCCTCCCCCGCGTTTCCCGTGGCGAAAATTTCCGCGCATAAACGCCGCTTTGAAGTAACAGGATTTAACAGATGCTGGGCATCAACTCCTGCTGTGGGGGTTAGCGATAAACTTCGCGCCGATGTCTTATGAAGAGTGCAAGAATAACAAAGCGGTCATCTTTGATTTCGACTATAAGCCGATAATCCCCAATCCGATAGCGCCATAATCCAGCTAAATTTCCCGTTAAAGCTTTTCCGAGGGCGCGTGGGTTTTCGGTACCGGAAATATGCTTAGTGATCCATCCCTTTATGATGCGTTGTGTGTAACGGTCAAGCTTTTTAAAGTCTTTATCAAAGCGTTTCGATGTTTGCAGGATCCATCTCATAGACCGCACTCTTCCCATAGTTCTTCAATGGGACGTGATTTGCGGCCATCGCGCTCGTATTCTTCAAGAGCTTCGCGCGCTATTTGTAAATCGTATTCATCTTCAAGCCGCTCAAAGAACGCCTGTTTAAAGGCATCGCCAAGAGAGATTGAATGAATGCGCGCATAGCTGGAGGCTAGACGTTGTTCTTCGTCAGTCAAACTAATAGATATCGGCATAATACAATCTCCCCTTTCCTTTACTTCATAGTATTCCGGTTATGGGCAAACACCTCAAGGGTGCGGCATTTATTTTCTAGCGCATAGTGGTGCGGGCACGAAACTTGAGCGCGGGGGAAAGTTATATCCGAGTGCGCGCGGGTCGCGGCCGGTAAAAGATACGAGAGGGACAAGCAAGCCACCAGTATCATCTATAGTCGGAAACATACCTATTGATCTCCTGAGATAACTCCCTATCCTCGCTTTAGCGAGGATAGCGGGGTTCCCGGAGTGCTTTTACCGAGCCAGAGCCGCGCAGAAATAACCGGAGGAAAAACTTTTTTCCCCCCCCCGCGGGCTTGGATACCGGGCGGGGATGGAGTTATCAGGCTACGGCGAAATTAATTAGCTGCGGCGGGGGCTTCTTCGTCTTGGCGATGGCGCCGCGCGGCGGCAACCAGGATGCCGGTACTAAAGAGCGCGGCCGCTGCGATCAGGAACGGCACCACGTAAACACCGGTCTTGGGCATATGCGGCTTGGTGGGCGACGGTGTCGATGGCGCCGGAGTTTGTTCCGCCATCATTTTGGGGGCAACCGAAATATTGAAAGTCCATACGTGCAGGTCAGGATTACCGGAGGGCATAGTAATTAAAAACGGTTTAATCCGACCATATTTATGGGTGGTGTCTGCCGGTTTTTGATCACTCACCAGGTACAGTCCGACGGGAAGGTTAGCGAAGGTAACGTTGCCTTCGTCATCGGTAGTCATGGTTTTTGCGGGTTCTAAGCCTTTGGCCTCTGCCTGCTTAACCGTCATCTTTTGCAGCTGTGTCCAGTCGGCGGTAGGTAAATCTATCCCTTTGACCCGGTTAATCTGAATCACCTGTCCCCCGGCCGGGCCGTTGGGCAAGGATCCCGGTTTGGGGTCATCGTAAGGGTTGGCGGCGGTCTTGCTTATATGTAGCTGTCCCAGGCGCGCCGGATTGAAAGTTGTCGGGTCGAGACCGGTAATATCACCCACCACTACTGGTTGATCCGATTGCGGTGAGGCCATCGCCGAGGTTGGCACCAGGGCAAGCATTAGTGCGGCCAGCATCCCCAAGCCTGCTTTCAGCTTGCGTCGCATGCTGTTCACTGTGTCCTCCTTGCTTTTCGTGACGGGTAATGAGTAGTTATCTCGGCGTCGGTGGCGGGGATTCCGCCACTGGCAATCGGGGGTGAATCCCCGGATGTTTTCTTATTTTCTTCTTCGTCCTCGTCGCGGCGGCGCTGTTTCCATAGCCACCAACCGAGCAGCAGGGAGGCCAGGCAGGCCACAAAGATTATGGCTCCCATCCACCACGGCCATTCCAGCTTTCCGGCTCCGGCGAAGGGGTCGGTTTTATCCATCGGTACCCGCTCCCCGGTCACTAACAGCCGGTGACTGTTGATCCCGTAGGGCGTGCAGGTTAGGACGGTTAAAAGGTCTTTACCTTCTTGCCGCTGCAGGCTTTTCACCTGGTCGGGGCGGACTACTCGAATCCAACGCACCTGGTATTTGAGCTTTTGCCCCGCTACCTGCACATAGATAGCATCACCTTTTTTCACCTTCGTGAGGTTGTCGAGCAAAGTGGCTGTTGACAGCCCGCTATGCCCGGTGAGTACCGCGTGCGTTCCTTTCCCCCCTACCGGGAGCGAGGATCCGTACAGATGCCCGATTCCGCGTTCTAGGGTGTCTGGCTGGGAACCGTGGTAGATAGGTAAATCTACTTTGATTCCCGGGATTACCAGACGTCCCATTTCCGGGACGATATTTAGTTGTTTTAGATACACCTGATAGGGATTGTTGTCTTTGGCTACCCGCGCCAACCAGGGATCCAGGATGGGGGCTCCCGGCGTGTGCTGGTTATATGCCTGCGCTGCCTTGAAAGAATCAGACAGCTGCTGCCTATCAAGATATTTTTCTGCTTTTGAGTATTCATAGGCGATCTGGAGTTGGCGGGCATTGTTCCATTGGGTTGCTACCACGGGGTATAACAACACCGCAATACCCGCCAACGCCAAAATTACGGGAATCAGAGTGGAGCCGCGGCTGCGTTGGGATTTGCCTTTGCGCTGCGTAGTTGCTCCGCTGCTTTTCTCTTTCTTCCCCAAGATTCGCCTTGCTATTTAATGTCGGGGAGCAGGGCTGCTCCCCGACACTTAATTATAGTTATGCGCGTACCCGATTGCGACGGGCATAGTAGTATGCTCCGCCCAGCAATCCGGCTGCCACGATCAGGAACAGGATGATGCCCGCTCCACCGGTTAGTGGTAGCTTAGATAGGATATCTGAGCTCTTTACCGTGTTCTGGTAATCGACCTCTACTGGTTTATTCTGATCAGCAGCGGCTTTAACCGTGTCCTTATCGAAGCCGACTTTCACCACGGAGCTGCCCAACTCGTATCCGTCAGGCGCTTTGGTCTGCACGATGCACAGACTATTGTCACGTGCGCCAAGAGGTTCTGAGCTGGCTTCCCCAGCCTTCAACCCGGTCAAGATAGCCTCGCCAGTGGTGGAAGGATCACCGGTAGCTGCACTATCACAGGCGTAGACACTAAACTCTGCCCCTTTATCATTGATATCGGTTTGCCCGTCTTTGTTGTTTACTTGCAGCTTAGCCATCGGAATATCCGGCTGGTCTTTAGGATCAGTTTCACTGCCGCCATTTTCGCCTTTTTCTGATTCGTAATCGTAGGCTGCCTTGTTCTTAATGACCCATTTACTGGCGTCTTCGCTCCAAATGGGGTCACCTTTGGGGGCAACTTTACCGGTAAGGGTCACTCGTAGGGTCTTTCCTGAATTGGCATCCAGCTTGGCAAGTCCGGTTTTAGTTAGCTCAATTCCATAAGGAGTGCTGGTCAATACCGTGTAATCAGCAGCATCTAGCGCGGTCGTGGTATCGCCATCTACAATCTCAACTTTCTCAATCGTCGAGTTGTCGCTATCCACTTTCAGCGGACCGGAAGGAGTATCAGTGACTTTGTAGCTCTTTAACTTGTCACCTTGATCTTTCGCGGTCAGGGTAGGAATCGGGGAGTCAATCTCGAACTTCATCTCGGAACCGGGTTTAATGACCTGGTCTTTAGCGGTGATGTCTTTCTTGGTGATCTTCCCGGCTGAGCCATTCTTGGGGTACACGGTAACCGTTTCCATCCAGGTTCCAGTATCCGGATCAGTCATCGGAATCAGGATCAAGGATGGGAGCGCCGCTTTGTATCCGGTAGGCGCCTCGGTCTGGGTCAAACGATACAAACCGGGCTTGACGGTAAAGGAAATCTTGCCATCGGCACCCAATTCCTTCGTATCTTCAACTGCCGGGTCTGCCGGAGTAAAGTTAGCGGTAGTCGCTGTGGTGGCTGCATTGTAGCCAGCGGCGGTGGTTACATCGTAGTTACCTTTTTCCAGTTTGAAAGTACCCGAGGGCAGTTTCTTATCAGCATCAAAATGACCGCTCTTGCCGTCGGCGGGAACTCCGGTTTCTCCAATCTGCGGCTCTACTGAAATCGTGTAGTCTTTAGTTGCATCAATCGCGGGGGCCGCGCTGGCGCCAGGAGCACCGACTGCTACCAAGCCCAGGGCAGCCATGCCCAAGGCGGCCGCTAGCGCCGTCCCCCTCCGAACAAGTTTCTTGGTATTGGAAAACATTTTTACCTCATTTATGTTTTTTCTGTTTATTTAGGTTTAAATACTTTTTTAACTTCTTTGTCTTAAGATGATTGCGCTTTGCCCCCTCTATTACCCGGGGTCGCTGCCAGAGCGGAAGAATCTTTGCCGAACCAACGATCTCCTCCAGGCAGCCAACATCCACCCAGCGGGTAGACGCGGCAAGAGGGCGCGGTGTACTTTTTTCATTCGCGCCTCCTATGCCACATTACGGCTGCCGATGCCAACACTAGGGATATGCCAAACGCCCAGAGCCACGGTAAATACCCACCGGTTAAGGGGAGTTTCCCGAAGGTCACATCGGCTAGTTCTATCTGCCAAGCGTTAATCTGGGTAGTCGGCTTATAGACGGCGACCAGTCCGGAACTTTGAGTTTCCCCGCTCAGCCCAACTTGAGTGTCTTGGGCATCCGCTTGGGTAACCGGATCGAGGGTAATGTCAAACTTCCAGTCGAATGGGAATCGTTCTCCGGCGTTCTTACCGGCATTAAGGTTTGCCACCAGGTAGCTTCCAGGAGCCAGCTCGGTTGCGGATTCATAAACCCCGTTTTGTCCCGCAACTGCTTTCAGGGGTATTTCCTCCCCTGGCTGTCCGTTCGGTTCGGCTTTGACCAGCTTAAAGGAAGCATCGGGGATAACGTTTCCTTTGGGGCTGTCAGCTTTATAGATACGCACTTTGGAGCCGTTGGTATAGACCGAGTACAGTACTACCCCGCGCTGCGTATCTTGATTCAAGGTGACTGTAAAGGGCGAACCGCTAAGGGCGTTCTTTACTAAACCTTGTTGGTTAAAGTTGGTGCTGTCTTCTAGGAAGAACCCTAGTTTATCTACATCCCAAGGCACCCAGTTTCCTGCCACTTTCAAATAGGGGGTGGCGGAAGTATCAGGTTTATTACCGGTGACTACGCAGGTGCTTCCGACCGGCACTTTCGGTAGGGAAACGAAATTGCCCCGCTCTGCCTGGTCGGTTGTACCCTCTACTTTGGGATATTTCCCATCCGCATAGGCAGCGGGTACTGGAAGCCCCTCGGGGTAGGTACAGGAGTAACTGTACTGATATTTGGTGTCAGCGGGTAGTATTTCATCACGGCGCGCTCCCTCTACCGCTGTTCCTACTTCGTATTTGGCGTAGGGGGCAAAGTAGAAATCTTCAAAAGTAATAGTGGTTACTTTTTTGCCCTCTTTATCCAGATTTAGGGGGCTGACCTTTAAGGAATCGGGTTTGCTTTGGTTAGCGGATTTCTCTTCTTGGTTTGGCGTTCCCTCGGTTGTTACCGTGGCACTGGGGTTTAGGGACAGCTGGGGAGCATAGGTTGCTACCGGGTCTTTGCCGTCTTGGTTTTCATGCCAGAACACGCATTTGGAGGTGGCGGGTACGAAGTTTGCGCCCTCTTGCCCGGACAACAAGCTCACGGTAGAGTCAGCAGCCAAATCCGCCGATCCTTGGTAAACCTTGGGGTCGCCGCTCGCCTCTTTTAGATATTTGTCGGTACACCGATAGTGAACCCGGTATCCTACTTGCCCTTTATCGACTAATACCTGCCCGAACGACATATCCGTGTCGGTACTATCGTTGCGCACCACCTGCGCAACTTTAACGTTCGCTGCCGGGCGGTCAAACTTGTTTTCGATAGTGAACAGGGATTGCTTTTGTGATTCTTGAGCATCATTTACCAATTGGGGGTGAACGATAAATCCGAGAATCTGGTGATCCCCGCTCTGCAAGTTCAGGTTGGGATCATCTTTCACCTGCGAGTTTTGCCCTTGGTTATAGGCGAACAGGTCGGTTAATCCGTCTTTATTCGCAGTCACAGTTGGTTGGGTCGCGTCTTTTGCAATGCTGGTGGTGACTTTGGCATCTAGTTGTGGGAATTTCGCTTCCGCTAATACGCAGCGATAATTCACCGGAATCAACTGATTGGCAACCGCATCCTCCCAAGTACCAGGATTGGTAGCGCTCTCTTTGAAAGTCAACTCTACGTTGATAATCGCGGCAGCGCTACCGGGGATTTCTGCCCCTTCAGCTCCAATCAGAGGAGGCGGAGCGCAGTATAGACGGGCGCTAAAGGTTTTCCCATGGGCGAGCTCAGCCCCGTTACCACTATTATTCAAACTGACTTTCACCTGGGTTTTTTGGAAAGTGTAGTTGTTCCAAGGAACCATAGTTCCCGCAAAGTTCTCGGGTAAGGTATCGGGCACTACCGGGTTGCGGGGCTTACCTTGCGGATCTTTGGGGTTGTCTTTTTCATTGTTGAAATACGGATTAGCTTTGGCTTCTTTATCTCGCGGTAACAGCACTTGGGCTTTAACCGTAGTCCCTTCATCTGCCGGGCGACATTTATCTGAGGAGGCCTCGCAAGCAGTCGCGGGTTCACGGCTGCGGTAGCCGTCAGTTATCTCCCAGTAGTGATCCCAAACAGTGTTTTCTACCTGTGCAATATCGGAGTTTTCGGTGAGGGTACAGACTGCTCCCGCCGGCAGGGCATCAACCACGTGCCATTCACCTTGCAAGAAGCGTCCCATAGTGGCTCTGCCACTGGGTTTAAGGTTTTGCAGCCGCGAAGCCAGGTCATTACCAAAGCTTGCCTGGGCATCGGTATTTACATCTATGGTACGCGGAGAAGGAATGTTAATCGCTTTCCCGTTCAGGGTGCAGATCCAGTCCATTTGGAACTGTTTATCCCCGGAGATAATGGTTACCCCTTCACCGCCGACTTTCTTTTTGAGGTTGAAAGAGGCGAGCTGCATCCGGTAGTCACGTTTTAGGGTAATGCTTTGCCCGTCACCGGAAGTCCAATCGTATTGGTAGCCGTCAGTGGTAGCCGTGCCGTTTGCGCCCTCCCATTCAGGTTTCTGTAACGTGGTTCCCGGAATCTTCAAAGCGGCGTCACTAGCACTAACAGAGCAATTCCAGTCATTAGGCACGCTTAAGGGTTTCGCGCTGCCCCCGTTGGATAGCTGCAGAGGATAGGTAACCGTGGACTCGTTAGCTCCGGAACCTAGTTTGCAGGAAACGCTTAGGGGAACCATTTTGCTATCGGCATCATTATCAGCTATCCCGAGGGCGGCTTTACGCCACTGGTCGGGTACCGGGATTCTGTCTGTAGTTGCGGTAGCATTCGCTGCTTTAGAGGTCCACATACTAGAGCTAGAAGCCAGGTTTACGCTGGTAATTTTGGTTTTAAACCACAGGTGTAAAGTTTGGGTACTACTCTTTCCGCTTTCGGGAGCTTGCGTATTCGCCGTTAACTGTGCTCCCTGGTCTGCCTGCTCGTAATCGTCGCCACTAATGTTGTAACGGATCTCAAACTTACTTTCTTCTACTTGCGGTATTAGTCGCCCGCTGAGACTGCAGTTCGCTTGAGAGGGAATCCCCGCAGTTGCTATCTCGGTGGGGCTCCCATCCTTTAAATCGATGGCAACCGTTTGGGGGTCAGCCACGCCCTCGCAGCTAAGGGTCGCGTTTACCTTATCGGGAATCAAGCTGCGTAACGCCTGATATTCGGGACGCGAATGAATAATTGGTCGCAGATACCAACTACCCGCCGCAGGTAAGGAATAGGTGGTAGTTAGGTCAACGGTTGCAGTTCCGCTGGCAGGAATAGTGACTTGTTGTGGCGGAGCCTGATAGTTAACGGAAATATCGCTAATATTTTGCGGTACTGATTGAATATTGCAGACTGAACCAGCCGGTAAATCGGTTAGAGTTTGGGATCCATTTCCAGTGATAGTAACGGTTTTATCTGGTTGTGCTGTATCCCCGGGAACCCGACAGGAGGCAGTTATCAGATTATCTTTAGTCATTAGAACCTGCTGGGTTGCTGCCTCAGGTTTCGGGTTTGCCCAGGCTAAAGTGTGGTTTATTTCCAGGCTTGCCCGCTTATAGGTCAAATCATTGGTGACGGTGACATCTTTTATAACGGTGGTGTCGGTAATGGGGTTGATTGCTATCGGTGCCGGTATTGCCACCTCAGCATTTTGGAGAGCGCTACCTTGCGCGTCCTCGCTCAGGGTACAGGAGGCTCCAGCAGGAACACTCTCCACTATTTGCGGCTCTGAACGTTTGACACTGAAATTATAGGTTTCATTACCGTTTACCGGCAGACTAATTCCTTCGTCTTGACAGGATAGATGCATAGGGAATTCTTTATTTACCCCTTGCCCCGCAGCCTCGCCAGTGAGCTGTTTAGTCACCCGCAATTTGCCTTTGAGGCGCTGTAAGTCCTCGGTGAGGTGGATGACTTGCTCTCCACCGGAATGAACCCAGAAATAATTATTCTTACAATTCTTGGCGGTGCTTGGCTTACTGGTCGCATCTTCGGCGCAAATCGTGGAGCTGTAGCTGTCTTTGGTTACAACTCCGGGAATCTTTACCGGCTGCCCTATAGCCGGATTCGGTCCGTGGATATTAGCATTTGGCGGAGTGGTAGCAAATAAACAGTGCGTACCCACCGGCCAGATGTCATTTCCATTTTGGTCTTTACCGAGGGTAATACTGGCAGTTCCATCGGTGTTTACTCCTACCCAGTCCACTCCGACGAAGCCGGGATAGGAACCCACGTTAGTTTCGGGAAGTTCCGGGGGTTTGGTGGGGTCAGGCATGAAACGGCAGTTGTAGTAAACGGGAATCTTCTTCGGTAAGGTACCGTTAGCGATTTTTGCTGCTATCGCCGCATCGTTACCAGAGTTGGAGAACTTTACATCTACTTTGATATGCGCTCGCAGCGACGAATAGGTGGTGTTTGAAACTAATTGCGAAATCTCGGTAGTGGTGTTGTCCGGGTTAAATAACTGGACATTACCCACTATCTTGTTGGAAACAGATTGTCCACCGTCTTTAGTTTTCTGGGTTTGGGCTTCGTCTAGCTTGAAGTTGGTTCCTTTGACTTCAGTGTTGGAAGTGAAAAGTGAATTCGCTTTTGCCAGGGTGTAACCCTCCGGTAAATTTAGGGTTTCGTTAATTGTGCATTGCGTACCGACCGGCATAGCCACATCGGAAATATCTATCGGATCTAAGGTAGCAGCTACATTTAGCCCTTTTACTTGGCGCTTAGCAGTTCCTTGCGCTACTACCGCCTGGGGGTCTTGCGCCTTGGGGTCGGTGACTTCCATTGGAAATCATAGCTGACACCTCCGTTATAAGCAGTGGGCTGTCCACCAATCTCATAACGAATTTGTTCGTTTTCTAATCCCGCTTTCTTGATTAGCTGCATTTTTTGCATCGGCCGTGAATAGCTAGAACATTTAATGGAGAAGAACTCGTTGTATTGTTCTGCCGTTATTCTGAATCCACTTCTTCCGTCAGTATCCTTGTCGAGATTTTCAGGGAAGAAATCTTGGTATTGTCCATCCGTCCTACTTAAACCTCGACAACGGGCATTATGCCCTTGGAACTGGGTAAGGACGTACTTGTCTGTTCGTTCTGGTTGGCGAACATCAACTCCTTTGGTCATCTGCGCTTTGGTTAGGTTTATTACTACGCGTCCGTCGTTTCCGGTGGAATAATTTTGGGGGGTGGTCGCGGTATCTAGAGGGCTAAAGTTAATGGTTTGCCGCGCATTCGGCTTCACATAGCGGAAATTCCCATCCAAAAGATCAGAGGTTAACGAAAGGTGGGTATCCTCCCACATCCACTGACGCATAGATCTTTCAAAAGAACCGTTTGCAATCCCATCACGCGCGGGGTTACTGAAATAGTCTCCATTGGGATAACCAAAGTGACCACCTGGAGACCCCCCGGAGCTATCAGAGGGGAAGGGAATATATTGATAGTTACTAGTAGGTTGTTGATAGTCTTCTACCCCGGTTAAAGCCCGGAGGAACATATGGCGGGTTGATTCACCGCCGCCGTCTGGATTAGGAAACTTGTCAACCCAGTCCCCCATTCCCATTGTGCGGATATCGGCTCCCAGATTACGAATCCTGCTGGCGACATCCAACATGCCTACACGCCCGGGATTAGCAGTCAGAGGTAACTCTTTCCACTTGTAGCTATGGGAGTCTTGGCTGTCTTTATTATCAGGATCTTCTACAAAGTTTTTAGCAGGAGTATCTAAATCTTTATTAATTAGATCTTGGTTAAGTTGCTCCTCATCAGACTCGCCATCAATATAGTGGTTGATTTTCCAAACATCGTTTTTCCTGTCGTAAACGGACTTGTCTAGATGCCAGTGCGGATCCGATGCCGACATGATGATGATTTTGGAATAAAGGGGACGCGGAACAAAATCAGCTTCACCGGCATGTTCTTTTAATTGTTGCTGCCGGTAACGCAGCATATCCAGATACAGCTTACCTAAGCCCCACTCACCGTTACCAGCGTACCCGGTTTGCATATTTCCACCATTGCCATTGGTGGCATCCAATGACCAGATCTTATTCATTACTTTCTGGTAACCCGCAGCATCTGCCAGTGAAGTGGCTTTTAAGTCAGGCGTGTTATTACCGTACCGTCCTTGGTCTTGTTTACGGGCATAGTGGTAAATGCCGACCGAAAGGGGTGATCCTTTGAGAGGCTCAATTACGTTCGCTACCGCCTCGTTCTGATCCCAGTTGCGACAATTCGCGCTCAACTTACCATCTTGAAGACGTTTTCTTGACGCCGGTATTTGCGGGTAATCTTTCGGGCAGGGCTTATTCCCAGTTCCGGTGATCCCTCCACCCATAGTTTGGTAGCCATACCAAGAACCGAACTCAAAGACTAAAGCAACCGAACCCGCGTTTTTTATGTCTTCAGATTCCAGGTCACGGGGAGGATCTGAAGGCCACGGGTCATCAGCACCCCCAATTATAGGGTGATTCGGGTTAGACGGTTCAGCCTGTGCCTGTGGCAATGTCAATACTGCCACTGGGATCATGGCGATTACCAACCCCAGCAGGGTCAGCACCGCGACCAATTTCTGAGATTTGTTATGTCCTGCCACGTTACACCTAACAATCTTCACACTTTTCATATGAGTATCCCCTCCCACAACGATGTAAAGAAGGGCACTAGTACTAGTAAAAACGATTATAGTGTTACCACAATATGGAAAACAAGATTTTGAGGAAAAAATTCCGATAGTTTTCGTATTATGAGACGTTATCGCTGAAAGCTACTCTATCCATCCCCCCACAATAAAACCCTTTAGCCCCCGTTACCCGTCAGGGAAGGACTCTCGGCAACAAAAAAGTTGTGCCTGGGAGTTACCTCCCAGGCACAACTAAAAAGATTAGAAACTAATCGGAGATTAGTTTACAGATCGATCTTGGTTACACGACCAGAACCAACGGTGCGTCCACCTTCACGAATAGCGAAGCCCAGGCCGACCTCCATAGCGATCGGCTGAATGAGCTCCACCGAGATTTCGGTGGTGTCGCCGGGCATAACCATTTCCTTGCCCTCGGGCAGGGTGATAACGCCGGTAACATCGGTGGTACGGAAGTAGAACTGGGGACGGTAGCCAGAGTAGAAGCTCTTGTGACGTCCACCCTCGTCCTTCTTCAGGATGTAGACCTGACCCTCAAACTTGGTGTGGGTGGTGATAGAACCGGGAGCCACCACAACCTGGCCACGCTCCACGTCTTCACGCTTGATACCACGTAGCAACAGACCGGTGTTGTCACCAGCTTCAGCCTGATCCATCGACTTGTGGAAGGTCTCGATACCGGTAACGGTGGTCTTCTGCGGTTCGCGAATACCGAGGATTTCTACCTCGGAGTTCAGCGGAAGGGTACCGCGCTCCACACGACCGGTAACCACGGTGCCACGACCGGTAATGGTGAATACGTCCTCAACCGGCATCAAGAAGGGCTTATCGAGATCACGAACCGGTTCCGGAATGTATTCGTCAACCGCTTCCATCAGCTTCTGAACCTGGCCAACCCACTTTTCGTCACCCTCGAGCGCCTTCAAAGCGGAAACCTGGATGATCGGAGCGTTGTCGCCATCGAAGTCCTGGCTGGACAGCAGGTCGCGGCATTCTTCCTCAACCAGTTCCAGCATTTCTTCGTCGTCAACCATGTCGCACTTGTTCAGGGCGACCAGGATGGCGGGAACGCCCACCTGACGAGCGAGCAGTACGTGCTCACGAGTCTGAGCCATGGGGCCGTCAGTTGCGGCAACCACCAGGATGGCTCCATCCATCTGGGCTGCGCCGGTAATCATGTTCTTGATGTAGTCGGCGTGACCGGGGGCGTCTACGTGTGCGTAGTGACGCTTCTCGGTCTGGTATTCAACGTGGGAAACGTTAATAGTAATCCCGCGTTCACGTTCTTCCGGAGCGTTGTCTACGTCCTCGAAAGGAGTAAACGCGTTCAGTTCCGGATAGGTGTCATGCAGCACTTTGGTGATAGCCGCGGTCAAGGTGGTCTTGCCGTGGTCAACGTGCCCAATAGTACCAATGTTAACGTGCGGTTTAGTCCGCTCGTACTTAGCCTTAGCCACTTAATGTCCTCCTGGACTCGGGTAGTTATCTATCGCTTGGTTGTCAAAGTAAAGGTTAACACCCAACGCGAATGATCTCCTACGGGTTTATCTGTGATTTTTAACAAAATAAAAGGCACCCGCGAGGGCTATTCGCCTCGGGTCTTAGCAATGATTTCCTCAGCAACTGAGCGGGGGACCTCATCGTAGCTGTCAAACTGCATCGTGTAAACGGCGCGACCCTGCGTCTTTGAACGCAAGTCGCCCACATACCCAAACATTTCCGACAGCGGAACCTTTGCCCGGACTTCCTTCACTCCATTGACATCGTCCATGGACTGAATAAATCCGCGGCGAGAGGAAAGATCACCCATCACGTCACCCATATACTCTTCCGGAGTTCTGACCTCAACGGCCATAATCGGTTCGAGCAATACGGGCTTGGCGCGACGTGCGCCCTCCCTCAAAACCATGTTACCGGCAATCTTGAATGCCATTTCCGAAGAGTCGACGTCATGGTAAGCACCATCGGTCAAGGTCGCCTTAATACCGGTTAGCGGGTAACCAGCCAAGACGCCTCCCTCCATGGCTTCGCGAATGCCCTGGTCTACCGACGGAATGTATTCGCGAGGAATACGTCCACCGGTAATCTTGTTTACAAACTCGTATGGTTCTTCCGCATCCGTAGGGAGCGGTTCGAAAGTGACCAGTACCTTTGCGAACTGGCCAGAACCACCGGTCTGCTTCTTGTGGGTGTACTCCACATCCTCGACCGTCTTACGGATGGTTTCGCGGTAAGCAACCATCGGTGCGCCCACGTTTGCTTCCACGTGGAACTCGCGTTTCATCCGGTCTACCAGTACGTCCAGGTGAAGCTCGCCCATACCGCCAATAACGGTCTGGCCGGTCTCGTCATCTAAGCGCACGGTGAAGGTCGGGTCTTCTTCCGCCAGGCGCTGAATCGCAATGCCCAGCTTCTCCTGGTCTGCCTTGGTCTTAGGCTCGATGGCCACGTGAATAACCGGATCCGGGAAGTTCATAGATTCCAGAACTACCGGATGGCCACTGTCGCACAAGGTATCGCCAGTGGTGGTGTCTTTCAAACCCACGAAGGCGTAAATGTTACCGGCGTGAGCAACCTCGATCGGATTTTCCTTATTGGAGTGCATCTGGAAAATCTTGCCAACGCGCTCTTTCTTATCCTTGGTGGCGTTAGCCAGGTTAGACCCGGCCTTAATCTGCCCAGAATAAATTCGCACGTATGTCAGCTTGCCGTAGAAAGGATGCGCGGCAATCTTAAACGCTAAAGCAGCGAAAGGAGCCTCATTGTCCGGAGGACAAAGCACCGTCTTTTCTTCATCGCGGGGTAAATGTCCCTCAAGAGCGGGAACATCCAACGGCGAAGGCAGGTAACGCAAAACGCCATCGAGAACCGGCTGTACACCCTTGTTCTTGAAAGCACTACCCGCGAACACCGGGTAGATTTCGCTCTTCAAAGTGAGTTCGCGAATACCCGCGATAATCTGTTCGTTGGTAAGCTCCCCGTTTTCCAGGTAAGCCTCCATCAATTCATCGTTGGCTTCTGCGGCAGCGTCAATCAGCTTTTCACGGTATTCAACGGCGCGATCTTTCAAATCGTCCGGAATTTCCGCGTATTCCAGCACCGCACCCAAAGTGGGGTCGCCTTCTTTAACCTTGCCACCGGCTTTCTCGGCCTGCTCGGCGCTGAAAGTCTCGGGGAAGTAGATTGCTTTCATTTCCAGCAAATCAACAACCCCTTTAAACTCAGCCTCAGCGCCAATCGGCAAGACCATAACAACTGGCTTGGCGTGCAGACGGTCTTCAATGGTCTTTACCGAGTAGTAGAAGTCCGCACCCAGTTTGTCCATCTTATTGACGAAGCAAATACGGGGAACATCATACTTATCCGCCTGACGCCAAACGGTTTCCGACTGGGGCTCTACGCCCTCTTTGCCGTCGAAAACGGCTACTGCACCGTCGAGGACGCGCAGGGAGCGCTCTACCTCAACAGTAAAGTCAACGTGACCAGGGGTGTCAATGATGTTAATCTGCTTACCGTTCCAAAAACAGGTAGTTGCCGCGGAAGTAATGGTGATGCCGCGTTCTTTTTCCTGTTCCATCCAGTCCATGGTGCCGGCACCATCATGGGTTTCCCCAATCTTGTAGTTGATGCCCGTGTAATACAGGATGCGTTCAGTTACGGTGGTTTTACCAGCATCAATGTGTGCCATGATGCCGATGTTGCGAACCTGAGATAGGTCAGCAAGCACTTCTAATGCCACAATCGTTCCTTCCGGTTAGGTTTACCAGCGGTAATGCGCGAAAGCCTTGTTGGACTCCGCCATCTTGTGCATATCTTCACGACGCTTCCCCGCAGCACCCAAGCCGTTGGAAGCATCCAAAATTTCGTTCATGAGGCGTTCGGTCATGGTCTTCTCGCGACGCTGCCGCGAAAAGTCAACCAGCCAACGCAGCGCCAAAGTGGTCGCGCGCGCCGGGCGCACTTCCACCGGAACCTGGTAGGTGGCGCCACCTACACGACGAGAACGAACCTCAAGAGCAGGACGAACATTTTCTAGAGCTCGTTTGAGCACGCTTACCGGTTCCTGCTCGGTACGTTCACGTACGCCCTCGAGCGCACCGTAAACGATACGTTCCGCCAAAGATTTCTTGCCGTCTAGCAGCACCCGATTGACCAACTGGGTGACAATGGTCGAGTTGTAAACCGGATCAACTGCCAAAGGGCGCTTGGGAGCTGGACCTTTACGAGGCATACTACTTCTTCTCCTTCTTCGCGCCGTACTTGGATCGACCTTGGCCACGGTCACGCACACCCTGGGTGTCCAGCGCGCCGCGCACGATGTGGAAACGCACACCGGGCAGATCCTTTACACGTCCACCACGCACCAGCACAATGGAGTGTTCTTGCAGATTATGTCCCTCGCCGGGGATGTAAGCGGTCACTTCAATACCGCTGGACAGGCGAACACGCGCCACTTTCCGCAATGCCGAGTTCGGCTTCTTCGGGGTGGTGGTGTAAACACGAGTGCAAACGCCGCGACGCTGGGGAGACCCCTTTAGCGCACGAGTTTTACTCTTCGCCTTCTTAGTTGAGCGTCCTTTGCGGACCAACTGTTGGATGGTAGGCACTACTTCTCCTGTTACTTAATGTCGAAACACTTGCCACGCGGTACCAAGATATCAGCCCCAGAAACGGGCATACTGCACCGCCGGGGCCGGCCCGCCAGGTTAAGGCTGCACAGGATGCTTGCCTAGGTGGTCAGCGGATCGCGCCTAACTGACTTACCCTTAACGTCCGGAGCTCAACGGAGTAGAGCCCGTGCCAGGAAACCTGGCTAGTTCGGGGCCCGGTATCGCGGGCACCATGTTTAAAGTTAGTCAGCCCCCCTATTGCTGGTCAAACCGGATTAACCAATAAAAGCCCTTTTGTGACTGATTCCATCTGCAAAGCTAGAACTCCGGGATCCTTTGTCAATATGACCGGTAGGTTCGTGTCGGCTCGCTTCCTGGCTTATTATGGGGAATCGTGTGTCCATCTAGCCTATATGCCAGCGGAGTTTTGCAATACCGCGTATCGCGGCTAAGCGATCAAAAATGCTCCTTTGAGCAGGCAATAGGGCTTTTAAAGGAAAAGCATCGGCTAATTTCACCGGAAACCGCTGCCCCGGATACCTTTACCGTTTGGAGCGGGCCGAGGCTCAAGTTAGCGGGTTTAGGAATCGCTTGGCAGACCCGTTTTAGCGGCGATAACGCTTTTTCTATAGCCGAGGACGCGTGGCGGGATTTGTGCGAGCACGCGGTGAATACTGCCGGTAACCCGAGCGATATTCCCAAGGGAAGTACCGGGGGCAAGCATACTGAAGCAGGAAAACTAAATTGGCCGCTAGTTTTGGGCAGTTTCGGATTCACTGCCGCCACCCCCTCCCTGCTACTAGTGCCGGCTTTAGCCGTAGTTTCCAGCGGCTCTCACACCTGGCTGTGGCAAGCTAGCTGGCAGGCAAAGCAAGCAGATTTCCGGGGACGCCGCGGGAATACCCAGGAAGACGCGAAGTCGACTGCAGCACATACTGCCCAATCATCCCCGCTATCGCTTTCCAGCCCAGCGCAGGTAGTTAGCGAAACGTACCCGCATTTAAAACCAGAAGCCTGGAAGACGGCAGTCGGGTGCGCGGCAGCAGAAATCCGCTCCGGAAGGGCAGAAAAAATCGTACTTGCCCGTGATAAAGAACTACGCTTTGATCGCGATGTTTCCTTGACTAGGGTCACCAAATACTTGGCCGACAAGTACCCTAACTGCTGGACTTATGCGCTTGGTGACCTGGTGGGAGCCAGCCCCGAAATGCTAGCTAGCGTAAACGAAGGGAAGCTGCTATGCCGCGTCCTGGCAGGCTCTGCCGCTCCCGGTAAAGAACAACGCCTGTTAAGCGATCCCAAAGAGCAGCTAGAGCATCGCTTAGCGGTACAAAGCGCCCAGGATTCGCTGACCGACCTGAATTTAGATTTAGAGGTACCTGCCCCCCACCTACTGCACCTGGGGTATGTTACCCATTTGGCAACCGATATTACCGCTGAAAACCTTACGGAACAGGCAGTTACTTCTCTGCGTGCGGCAGCAGCGCTCCATCCCACGGCGGCAGTTTGCGGCAAACCCCGCGAAGTAGCTGCCGAACGTCTGTCCGCCCTAGAAGCTATGGATCGGCGCCGGTACGCCGCCCCGATCGGTTGGATGGACGCTAGCGGCGAGGGCGAGTGGGCGATTGCCCTGCGCTGCGCGCAGCGTGACCCTGCTCGCGCTGATACCTATCGCCTGATTGCCGGGGCGGGAATCATGGCAGATTCTGATCCCCAGCAAGAACTGGCTGAAACGGAAACCAAAATGTTACCTCTGTACCGCGCTCTCCAGGCGTAAAATTTGGTTTAAAGCGCAGCTAATTCCCGGCGGATTTCAGATTCTAAAGCGGCACGGCGAGCACGCAAATCCGGCAAATAAGCATTAATTTCCACGATTTCCCGGCGTGGATTTTCACAAAGAATCTTTTTCAGTTCCTCTATGTCCTTTGCGCACCGGTAATCCCAACCGAGGCCGGTGGCAAGCGCGGAAAGGTCGAAATCTTGCGGCGTCAAAAAATAGCGCTCAAATACTTCCTGGTTCTCCTGTTCACCGTGTTCAAGGGTTGCGAAGATGCGCCCTCCCCCATCGCTGAGTACCAACAGCTGTAAGACCGGCGTGGCCTCCAAAGGCCCAGTGAGCAACCCGGTCAAATCATGCAGGCAAGTTAAATCTCCGGCAATCAGCCGCACCGCCCGCCCAGTTCCGGAAGCTAGCCCCAAGGCAGTCGCGATATTTCCATCGATCCCTGCCAAGCCGCGATTCGCGCAATAGGTGATCCCCCGATCCCCGCGCGCGGCCAAATCGAAAGCACGAATCGTATTAGAGGCACCGAGCATCGTCAGCGGAGGCGCACCGGCAGCGGTCATCTTTTTATCGTCTAGCTGGGCAGGCGCGCTCTCGCCGCTTCCTACAGTACCCGAATACCTGACATTATCCGCGCTGTTTAAAACTTTTTTAGCCTTCGCTCCCCTGACCTGAGCTGAATCAGGGTCACGGTTAGCCCACGCTTCATATACATCCTCATAGATGCGGGCGAGAGCGAAAGGATCGATCCCCATTTCCAGTTCCCGCAGGCTACCTTCTAGTTCCGGGGCGCTTTCGGGAGAGGACATGCGGAGGCGGTGGGCAGCTTCGTTCTCAGCTTGTCGGGCTTCACCGGAGGTGGTAAAACCATGATTTTTTAGGTTTATCGAGGGCGCAGTCTGCCCATCCGCTACTACCTGCGGAAGATCACCAGGATCAAACGCCGCATAGTTGGCGTTTTGCCACACGGTTACTGCCCGACGATCAACACCTGTGCGGTAGGCACGTTCAACCGCTTGCGCTGCCTGGCGCCATCGTGCCAACCAAGCAGGGCTAGCCGCCGCGGGAAAAACGTTATCTACCTGCGCGGTGGTGGTTGAAACATATTTTCCGGTGAGATTGCTAGCCGCTCCCAAACTAGGCAAACGGTAGATGGGAATATCTTCCCGGGAAAGCAGCGCAGTTACCGGACGGGACAAAGTGGCATGCCCAGATACAATAACCTGCTCTATTTCATAAGCGAAGGCAGGAAGCACTTGCGGAGCGTGACAGATCTGCACCACGTTTCCCCCCTTGAGGGTAACGGTGGGTTCCGCCAGCACCGGAAGCCCCCATTCTTGCGCCGCTTGCGCCACTTGCGGGTGGCATTGATCCGCCAACACCACCACCGTTTTTGCGTTTTTTCGGGGCGGTTCACCTCCGCCATCAGCAACTATCTGCGTTTTGAAAGATCTTAGCGAGGAGGTCACACTTTCGCCTTGCTCTAAGGTAAGAGCTAGCAACTCGGGCGGAATCTGCCAAGTATTAGAAGTTACCAAAGGGGGCGAAAAACACAAATTAATATGTAGCGGGCAGCGCAGCGCGGAGCCACTCTCACCCTGACCCCTCGCCTGCGCGAGAGCTGCACTCAAGCGGTCTTTTACTACCTGCAGGGCGTCCTCGCTACCGTCAATATCTAATGCTACCGGGCAGGCAGCCCCGAAAATCTTTTCCTGCCAGGTAGTTTGGTTCGCCCCGGTGCCGCGAGCGGTGCGGGGACGATCAGCGCTCAAGGCAATCAGCGGGACGCCACAGTGGAAAGCTTCCAGCAATCCTGCATGTAACTCCGCCACTGCAGTCCCCGAAGTGACCACCAGGGCTACGGGATTGTAGGCCGCGTCCTCACCTTTATATATACCGGATTTGGCCAGTCCGAGCGCATAGAAAGCCGCAGAACGCTCATCCAGGCGCACATGGGTACGCACCACCCCCGCCTGTTCTAACGCTGCCAAAGCATAGGTTAGGGGCGCAGAACGAGAACCCGGACAAATCACGAAATCACGCACTCCGGCGCGCACTAATTCGCTGACCACTAGTCGCGCTAAGGAGGTGGCTGATTCTAGGTGCCCTCCAGTCAGGTCTGGGGATTGATTATTTTGGGAGCTGCGGGAGGGAGTGGAGGGAAAAGAAACGTCGCTCACCGACTAGCTACCTCCGCTACGTCCCGCATCCGCTGACTCCAACGGTTAACCAGATCTCGGCGGTTATCGTTGTCAGGGGCACTAATTAAGTCGGAGTTTATTTCTACTTCCCGCACTTCTAGCTGACCATCCCGCACCTGCCAGGGCTGGCGAGAAACGTCAGATTTAAGCAACTGGCTGGTGGCCAGGCCACAGGCATGGGGAAGCCGGGTCATTGCGGCTCCGGCGCGCACCCCTAATCCGATACCGATGGCACTATCAACTGCGGAAGAAACCACCACTTCCATCCCGCGTTCATTAGCTTTTTTCGCTAAATCAATAACCGCTGATACTCCCCCCAGGGGCTGGATTTTCACAATCATCACATCCGCGCAGCCTGTCGGCAAGTCGGCGAGTGGATCTGGGGAGCGGCGAATCAGCTCATCAACCGCGAGTGGCACCGAAGTTGCGCCTCGCAATTCCAGTAATTCCCGGGCGCTCTTGCAGGGCTGCTCGACATATTCCAATCCTCCTGCTGCCTCGTCTAAGGCCGCTATCGCCTCCTTGGCTTCCGCCAGGTTCCACGCGCCATTAGCATCTACCCGAATCCGGCAGTCCCCGCCGAATTGGTTTTCGAGGGCAGCGCGCACCGCTTTTACTCGTTCCACATCACCGGCAAGTTCAGTGCCCCGATCTGCTACTTTAACCTTCGCAGTCCGGCAGCCTCCGCTTTGCTCCACAATTTCCGTGGCGCGTCTAGGCGATACCACTGGCACAGTCACGTTCACCGGTACACTGTCTCGCAGCGGAGCGGGCAACGCCTCGGTCAAAGCGTTAACCGCTGACCACAGCCATCGTTTAGATTCGTGCGGTCCATAATCCCAAAAAGGCGCGAATTCGCCCCAACGGTTACCAGAACGCAACAGCACGCCCTCGCGCACAATTATTCGACGGAAGCGGTTGACCAGCGGCAAGGAATACACCAGTGCCTGGTCAATGTCGATCGCGGGAAACTCAGAGTTTTCAAATAGTTTACCGAGGTCACTAACTTGTACCTGCGGCACCTCCACTAGCATCGGGTCGCTTATGTTTCCTGCCATCACGTTGTCCTTGTTATCTTTCGAATCCTTCTATTTACACAAGTAGCACTTGACCTGGCACTGACCGGTTAATTCTACCGTTTCCTATTGTCGACCTATTTGCGCCCAAAAACCTAATAGTAGTGGGGGAAAGGTGTCCAATCCGGTTCTCGATGCTCCAAAAAGGCACGTCGCCCCTCCTCGGCTTCATCGGTGCCATAGGCCAAACGAGTTGCCTCCCCGGCGAATAGCTGCTGCCCCAGCAAACCATCATCTGCCAGGTTAAATGCATATTTCAGCATCCGGATAGCCTGCGGGGATTTACGGGCAATAGTCAGCGCCCACTCTAAAGCTACGGTTTCTAGCTGCTGGTGCGGAACCGCCTCATTTACCACTCCCCAATCTGCCGCCTGCTGGGCATCATAAGTGTTCGCCAGATAAAAGATTTGCCGCGCACGTTTGTCGCCGACCTGTCGCGCCAGCAGGGCTGAACCGTATCCGGCATCAAAGGAGCCAACGTTGGCATCGGTTTGTTTAAAGCGGGCATGCTCTACGCTGGCCAGCGCTAAATCACACACCACTACCAGCGAGTGTCCACCCCCGGCAGCCCATCCGGGAACCGCTGCAATTACCGGTTTCGGCATCGCGCGAATTAGGCGCTGCACCTCCAGGATGTGCAGGCGTCCGGTACGCGCCAAATCCAGATTTTGGCGCCGCTGGGAAACTTCCGCATCCGGATCGGCACCCTCTTGTTCGTAGCGATATCCCCCTCGGTCTCGAATCCGCTGGTCACCGCCGGAGCAAAAGCTGTAGCCTCCATCAGAATCGCTCGGCCCATTCCCGGTGAGGATTATCGCTGCTACATCGGCGGCGCTGCGCCCGTATTCCAGGCACGTCAGCAATTCATCTACGGTATGGGGACGAAAAGCATTGCGCACCTGCGGACGATCAAACGCAATCCGCAAAACCGGAAGTTTCGCCCCATTTTCCCCCCGATCAGCCAATTCGGTGGCGGCTAAGTCGGTTAGCTGATAGCGGTCTCGCCCCGGTTTATACGTTTTTTGATGCTCCTTCGATTCGAACGAGGACGCGGCGGCGAGGGCATCCGCCCCTCCCGCTTTCACTACCGCTCGATGAAAAGTCAGGTCAGTTAGCTTTTCAAAGCCGGGAACTGGAACCCAACGCTGCGCGTCAAAAGTATCAGAAACATGTGCAAGCTGGCTCATACCCCCACCCTATCGCGAGCGCGGTTAGCAAGTTTCCGTAGTATTCCACACAAAGCAAGAAGCTTTCCCTCCCGCTCTATGCGCGGGAGGAGTTTTTCGTGTAGTTCCCGCGGGGAGCCTGGGTTTTTCCTCCCTCCTCAGCAGATTCATGTCATACCTCAATCCGGGTCTGGCTC
>NZ_CABTZZ010000014.1 GCF_902489465.1 uncultured Varibaculum sp.
TCAGACGTGTGCTCTTCCGATCTCTGGCGGGTGGAAAACTCTTGGGGCTGCGAAGATCGCGCCGACCAGGGATTCTATACTATGAATGATTCCTGGTTTGACGAATACGTGTTTGAAATCGCGGTTCACCGTGACCGTCTGCCTGAAGAATATCGCGCGATCCTCGATTCTGAGGAAGCACCGATAGTGTTACCCGCCTGGGATCCGATGGGTTCGCTCGCTTAAAGCCCGGTCGGCATAATAATCCCGCCGTAAGGAGCGAGGATAAACAGGGCTATGGACAGGGAAAACAGGGCAATACAGTCAATCCACCAGGAGCGTACCGCGCACCAGGCTTTGGGAGAACGGTCTAGCAGCCGGTAAACCCCTAAAGCTAGCAGCATCAGGGCGAAAACTCGGCAAGCAAATACGGGGTGTCCGATGTATCCCAGGGTGACGATGCAGATAATCCCGATTATCACTAATGCGGTGCACCCGCGTCTCCAAAGCCGATTATTCGACAACCCCATAACGGTAGTTTAACGGGCTTGGTGGGGTTTTGTGTTTACGCAGTGCTGCTACCCTATTCCCAGATATACGCATTTTTAGGGGGCGGTGGCCTGAGTAGGACGTGCCGGTAAAAATGAAGGGACGGAAGTAAGCATTTTCACCGCCTCTAAAATTAACTACTAACTGCTAAAACAGTAGGCTAGGGAATATGTTTAAGTCTTATCGGGAGATTTTTTCCTACCCTGGCGCTCTTAGATTTTCACTCGCTGGAGCGGTAGCGCGTTTCCCGATGGCGATGGCGGGGCTGTCCACCCTGCTAATGATTTCCACCCTCTACGGGGAATATTCACTGGCGGGACAGGTCAATGCTTTAGTGGTTATTGCGATGGCTGCGGCATCCCCAATTCAGGCTCGGCTAGTGGATCGTCACGGGCAAGCCAAAGTTTTACGCCCTTTGGTTGCGTGTTCCCTGGTTTTACTGTTGGCTTTGATGCTCTCGGCTCTTTTTCATGCTCCGCGCTGGACACTGTACCTATTTGCCCTGTTATCGGGGGCTACTACCGGCTCTTTCGGGGCATTTGTGAGGGCGCGCTGGACGCATTTGTTGGCGGGGTCGCGTAAGTTAAATACGGCTTATGCTTTCGAGGCTGCTGTTGATGAACTAATTTTTATTTTCGGTCCGATTATTGCCACGGTGTTAGCTACCGTGGTTCACCCCGCGGCTGGGATTGTGGCTTGTTTGCTTACTTCCGGTATTGGTGGTTTCTGGTTTTTATCGCAACGCGCTACTGAACCGGTGGTGACCGCTAAATCTGATTTAAGCGACCAGGAAGCTAAACCGTTGATGAAATCGGCAGCCATGGTGATTTTGGGGCTGATTTTTATGCTCTGCGGTTTTACTTTTGGTGGTCTGGATTTAACGGTGGTGGCATTTTGTCGCGAGCAAGGGGTAGCCCAGATTTCAGGGCTACTGCTGGCCATGTTTGGGGTGACTTCTTTTAGCTCTGCGGTGATTTATGGGGCTAAAGAGTGGGGTATTAGCGCCTTGCGCTTGTTCTTGGGGGGAATCACCTTAATGGCAATGGGTTTTTCTACTTTCTTTTTCGCCTCCAATCCCTGGATTTTAGGGTTGTGTTTAGCTTTAACCGGTGCGACTTATGCACCCACCATGACTAACGCCACCAATATTTTGTCTCAGGTGGTTCCTCCTGCTCGTTTCACCGAGGGGATGGCGTGGCTAAATACTTTCTTCACTTTAGGTGTTTCTGGTGGTGCGTGGCTTGGCGGTTCCGTCGTAGATGTGGCGGGCGCTCGCGGTGGGCTGTGGCTGGTGATTGCGGCAGCTTGGGCGATTCTTGCCGTGGTGTCGATTGGTTTTATTCCTTTGCGTAATTCGCTGCGCCGCGCCTACAAACGCCGTCTAGTGACGGTTGATTTGCACCTGACCGAGGAATCTTCCCCCTCAAAGAACAGGTAAGGCAGGAGCGGTAATGAGTAAGGTGACATTTTCAGCCTTTGATGCAAGTAGATATCTTGATAGTCAAGAAGCAATGAATGACTATCTGGCTATTGCACTAGAAGATGGGGACACAAAAACCGTGCAGGTTGTTTTACGTGATATCGCGCGAGCTCACGGTATGAGTCAGCTTGCTAAAGAAACTGAACTCAACCGTGAATCGCTCTACAAGTCTCTATCGAAAGATGGTAACCCGTCTTTCGCGGCTATTGCTAAGATAATGAAAGCTCTCGGACTCAAAATGACACTCGCGGAACAAAGAATCTAGATCTCTGCGAGGAAAATCTAGCTGCTGCGCCGCGCCTATAAATGTCTTTATAGAACCAGTGCGAAGGAAAAGTTGGCTATCAAACCGGGGGATTGCGGGTAGGCTGGCAAGGTAACCAAAGCGAGGTAGCGTGACTGGTGACAGTAACGTTAGGCAATAAAGGAAACCGTGGTGAGTGGAGTAGGTAGCAGGCGGCGCGCGGCGGAACTTTTCGTGCAACAATGGGCAGGTCACGGCTACGAAAAGGGCGAAACCCACAGTTTTTGGCTGTCCTTGCTGCAAGAGGTGTTGGGGATGCGCGAGGTTTCCACCAAGTGTCGTTTCGAGCAGCGCACGCGGGCGGGCGGATTTATTGACGTGGTGATTCCATCAGCGCGCACCATCGTGGAGCAAAAATCTTCCGGCGTGAACCTAGATCGGGGCGAGCTGCGCCAAGGTCAAATGGTTACCCCTTTTGAGCAGGCTAAACGCTATGCAGATGCGCTGCCGAATCGGCAACGCCCAGATTTTATTATTGTTTGCAACTTCGAGTGTTTCCGCCTTCATGACCTCAACAAGGATGACCCTGCCGGGGACTATATCGAGTTTTCGTTAACGGAACTGCCCGAACAGTCGTATCTGCTCGATTTTTTGATTGACCCGGCATATTCGCGCACGGAAAAGGAACGCCAAGTCTCAATCCGCGCCGGGCAGCTGATTGGCAAGCTACATCGCGGATTGTTGGAGCAATACCAAGACCCAGATTCTGCCTGGTCGCAGCACTGCCTAAATGTGCTGTGTGTGCGGCTAGTGTTCTGTCTTTTTGCCGAGGACGCGGGGCTATTTGGTAAGGACGCGCTGCTGCGTTACCTGCGGGGTTTTACCGCTTCCCAAACCCGGGGTGCGTTGCAACGTCTGTTCAAAGTGCTAGATACCCCACTTGAACAGCGAGATCCCTATCTGGAGGAAGAACTGGCGGTTTTCCCCTATGTGAATGGGGGACTGTTCCGTGATTCTGCTGCTGGCACTGGTGTTGCTACGGGATTTGGTGATGGAGAGGAGACGCTGGCAGGGGCTAGTGCCGGGGACGGGGCTACGGTTTTTCCGTCCTCGTTGGCGGGAGAGACCGGGCGAGCTTTAGAGATTCCGAACTTTACCGAGGATTTGTGTGACCTGCTGCTTAACGAGGTTTCGCAAGGAACTGACTGGTCACAGATTTCTCCCACTGTGTTTGGGGGCGTGTTTGAGTCGACTTTGAACCCGGAAACTCGCCGCAGCTCCGGAATGCACTACACCAGCCCGGAAAATATTCATCGGGTAATTGATCCGCTTTTCCTTGACGGCCTAAAGAATGAGCTAGAGGGGATTCTTTCTGATCCGGGGATTTCCGACAGGTCGCGGCGAGCGAAACTGCGTGCTTACCAAAATCGTTTAGCCAGTTTTACCTGGCTGGATAGCGCTTGCGGATCTGGAAACTTCCTGACCGAAACCTATATCGAGGTGCGGCGCCTGGAAAACCAGGTGATTGCGGAGCTAGAGCGGGGACAACAAGCTTGGGAATTCGAGCAAGAGGGCGCCGCGACTAACCAGATAAAAGTGAATTTGGGACAGTTCTACGGGATTGAAATCAATGATTTTGCGGTCGCGGTGGCGCGCACTGCGCTGTGGATTGCCGAGCTGCAGGCTAATGGGGAAACGGCGGCGATTTTGCAGCGGGAAGTAGCGGATTTACCACTGCAAGATGACTCCAATATTGTGCTGGCGAATGCGGTTCGCATGGACTGGCAGCAGCTGCTACCTGCCGAAAAGTGCTCGTTTTTAATTAGCAACCCGCCGTTTATTGGCTACTCGAACCACTCCCCAGAGCAAAAGCAAGATCGGGCGGACCTATTTGGTAAGCGGGGGGGGGTACTGGATTATGTAGCTTGCTGGTATCAGAAAGCTGCCGACTATATGCGCGGCACCCAGATTCGGGCGGCTTTCGTGTCTACCAACAGTATTTGCCAAGGCCAACAGGTTACCCCGCTTTGGCGACCGCTGTTTGAGGACGGGATTCGCATTAACTTTGCCCACCGCAGTTTCGTTTGGGGGAACGAAGCGGAGAATCAAGCCCATGTGCATGTGGTGATTATTGGATTTTCTTATCAGGATGAGCATCCGAAATATCTTTTTGAGCATCCTAAAGAGGGCGAGTCTCGCCACTACCAGGTGGAACATATTAACGGTTACTTGACTGCTGCCCCGGATGTGTTTGTGGACAAGCAGATGAAGCCACTTTCTGATGTGCCGTACATGGCAAAGGGCTTCCAGCCTACTGACGGACAAAATCTATTGCTTTCCGCCCAGCAGCGTGACGAGCTGCTCGCCAAAGAACCAGCAGCCGAAAAATGGATTCGCCCCTTCTCTATGGGAGCAGAATTTATAAAAGGTATCGACCGCTATTGCCTCTGGTTACCTCAGATTACCGGGGCGGAACTGAAAAAAGTGCCGGAAGTGCGCAAACGTATCGAGGCTTGCCGAGCCTGGCGTGAGCAGCAAATCCCGACAGGTGATGCCTATAAGCTGGCAGATCGTCCCCACCTGTTGCGTCCCTGCGGAAAATTCCGGGACGGAACTTATCTTGGGTTCCCGGTGGTTTCGTCTGAACGCCGCAAATATGTACCTATTGGGTTCGTTGATAACGGCATGATCCCTGGTAACAAGCTTTATTTTATTCCCACCGCTGATATTTACCATTTCGGTGTCCTCATTTCCCAGTTCCATAACGCCTGGATGCGGGTGGTTGCTGGCAGGTTGAAAAGCGATTATAACTACGGGAATACCACCGTCTATAACACTTTTATTTGGCCAGACTCTACCCCGCAGCAAAAGCGAGCAATCGAGGAGGCCGCCGCCCTCGTCCTCGAAAAGCGGAAAGCCTATGCCCCAGCTACCTTGGCGGAGCTGTATGACCCGGACAATGATTTCCTCTATCCGGAGCTGACCCGGGCGCACGCCCAGCTCGATCGGGCAGTAGAAGCCGCCTATGGAGTGGACTTTGCCGGTGACGAAACCAAAATCACCGCCCATCTGTTCACCCTCTACCAAGCCGCCACTGCCCTGACGGGGTAAATCACGAATCTGGCGGAGAAGCTAGTAGCTGCTGATAACCTTGGCTTGTAAGCAGCGCCTCCCGCAGCTGCCGCGGGCGGGATTTATATGTAAAGCTGCTTACATATCCTGAACAAGAATCGGTTGATGTGGAGTGCCTCAGAACCTGAGGACAGATAGTTGGTGCGCTGTTTCCATCTATGTGACTTTCCCTCTAGTGCTACTGAGAAAAAACCTGTATACATGTTGCAATATGCGACACGTCTGCTTATCTTGAATGCATAGGCAAGGGAGGAGAATGGCAGTAGTGAAAACCGCAAGTGTGAATGTTCGGATTCAGGAAAATGTGAAGGCGAAGGCCGAAGAAATCTTGGATGCTATGGGGGTTTCTCGGGCGACCGCGATCGATATGTTTTATCGGCAAATCATCATGCATAATGGGATTCCTTTTCCCGTAACTATCCCCAGTGAGCTTCCCTCTCGTGATGCTTTGGATGAAAGGCGATTTAACGCCCTCATGAGCAAAGGGTACTCCCAAGCGTTATCGGGAGACTCCTTCGATATGGATGAAGTATTCGACGAATTGGGCAAAAATCTTTAATGGAGCAGTATGTAATCCGCGTTACCGCCCAAGCGCGACAACACTTGAGGCTTATCAGGGACTATGTTGCTATAGATTTGAGGCAGCCTGAAATCGCGAAAAAACTATTGGAACTGTTGCAAAAAGAAATATCCACGCTGTCATACATGTCCTATAGGATGAAACTGATCGAAGAGAAGCCTTGGCGTGATATGGGTTTCCGTAAAATTCGGGTGAAAAATTATTACATTTACTTCTGGGTCAATGATGACACTAAGGAAGTCAATATTATTGCCGTAATTTATGTCAGACGCGACCAAGCCGAGCAGTTAGAATCGCATATTTGGCGAAGCTCGTGAGCTTGGCTATCTGCGCCAACTCTAACAAGACGCTAGTTCGCTCAAATATGTAAAGCAGTTTTACATATCGCGAAAACGTGTAAAAAAATCGCGATATTTTTTACACGTTCCCCAATTGGGGGCTTCAAGTTGCAACTACCCGGAATAGAATCGCAAAAATCAGTGTGAATGCAGCCACCGCTAGCTGCTCCGGGCGGATCTTATCTAGGTGCTGAAACTAAATAAGGTGCTAGCAAGATCGCTACTGCCTGTTTGCCCACCATCCATTTGAAGTGTGCGACACCACCGCTGTTGCTGTTCCTATGCTTGTCAACTAATATTTCATCTTGTCAGACAAATTTTATAGTTGGAAGCAAGGTAGCTTCCTTAAGAAAAGAGATAACTATGAGTCAGAAATTCATAGTCGGTGCATATGCCTCCATGCCGGATACAAATAAACAAGATGAGTACTATCGCTTACTTGGACAACTTGATTGGGTAAACGGAATTGAAATTCCTTATCCTGGTGATCTTGCCGATAATGCTACTTGGCTGGCAGAGCGACTGTGTCCTCAATGGGATTCGAACACAATCACCGCGATTCCCGGCACGATGCAGAATGTAGGAAAAAATCCTTTATTCGGTCTCGCCTGTGCGGATGAAGAAGGACGCGGCCTCGCTATTGCCCAGGCTAAGCAAATTTCCGAGGTAGCCAGAGAGCTTTCCGATTATTTAGGGCATGCCGCAGTGAGTAAGGTGCAAGTGCATTCCGCACCTACCCGTCTAGCAGATGCAAGCGCTTTTCGCACCTCCCTTGAAGAACTAAAAGAACTGGACTGGGGCGGAGCAACGATCGTGGTGGAGCACTGTGACCGTTTCATTAAGGAGCAGCCACCCGAAAAAGGTTTTTTATCGCTTAAGGAAGAAATCGAGATTTGCCGAACCCTGGGACTTAAAATTCACATTAACTGGGGTCGATCTGCCGTAGAAGGTAGAAGTGCCGCAACTCCTTACGAGCACATTCTAGAAGCCGGACAGTCTGGACTACTTGCGGGAGTATTTTTCTCAGGTGCCGGTTCTCAAGAATGTGCTTACGGGTATGCCTGGATTGATGGTCACCTTCCTTCACAACCGGATGAACCCAGCTCACTCATGAGTGAAGAAGAAATTTCTAGATGTTCAAAGGCTGCAATACGAGGGGGAGCGAAGTACCTAGGGGCAAAGATCTGTGTGCCTAAGGATGCACCTCTTGAACAGCGCATCCGTATGCTTAAAACGATTTACAACGCTACCCGATAAGAAGAGAGGCGCGACCGCCCCGGTTGCTGGAATTAGTGTTTGACCGGCAGTGGTGGAAGGGAGCGTACCACCAGCAAATAATATCGTCTCCATAGGGATTGTCTTTCTTAATGGACGGTTTTGAAAGAGTTGTCAGCTTGGCAATAATTTAGCGAATGTAACCGCGGTTGCCTACCAATCTGAATCCTTGAAAGGTTTTCCCGATGCTCACTTGCCCTGAACCTGCCGAAAATCCAGTGCTCTGGCCGTGGGGAACCCGGCGAGAAGAGGACGGACAGTTATCTTTTGCCGGACAAAAAGTAACTGACCTGGTGCAAAGTTTCGCCACCCCCTCCTACCTGTTTGACCTGGATGATTTCGCTGCCCGCGCGGAAACCATTTCCAGCGCAATGGCGGAAGAGTTCTGGGAAGGCTACGGATTTTCCGGTGCCAGCGTCTACTATGCGGGCAAGGCCTTCCTGTGTACCGCTTTAGGGGATGCCCTCACCAGGGCAGGTATGGGGATAGATACTGCCAGCCTGGGGGAACTTTCGGTCGCGCTCCATCCCGCGATGGGAGCTGACCCCCAGAAAATCGGGCTACACGGTAACAATAAATCCCTCGAATCTCTGCGCCTGGCACTGCGCCGCGGTATTGGGCGGATCATCGTAGATTCCCTGGGCGAAATCGACCTATTACAGTCTCTTTGCGAAAGCGAAAATACCACCGCTCCGGTGATGGTGCGGGTAACCACTGGGGTGCACGCCGGGGGACACAGCTTTATCGCCACCGCCCACGAGGATCAAAAATTCGGCCTCTCCCTGGCCTCAGGAGCCGCCCTCCAGGCAGTCAAAAAGATCATTGCTGCCCCAAATCTAAAGCTAGTGGGGCTGCATTCCCATATCGGCTCCCAAATCAAAGATTTAGAATCTTTCCAAGTAGCAGCCGACCGGCTGCTGGCTTTCCGCGCCCAAGTACAAAAACTAGGTGAGCCCGTCCCCGAAGTTGATTTAGGTGGGGGACTAGCGATTTCCTATCAGGGCGAGGACGTGCCCAGCGCCAGTGAATATGCGCGTTCCCTCGCAGCTTCGGTAAAGAAAGCCTGCGAGCAGGCAGGCACCGATATTCCCCATATTTCGATTGAACCGGGGCGCTGGCTAGCCGGTCCGGTATGCGTCAGCCTGTACCAGGTGGGAACCGTCAAGGATGTGCAGCTAGAAGACGGCTCTATCCGTAAATACGTGAGCGTAGACGGGGGTATGAGCGACAATATTCGCCCCGCCCTCTACGATGCCGGATATGTGGCGACCCTAGCTTCGCGCCTTTCTGATGCCCCCGCTGCTAGCTGCCGCATAGTGGGAATGCATTGTGAATCTGGCGATATTTTAGTTCCCGAAATCTCCCTGCCTGCGGATATTCACGCTGGCGATTTACTGGTAATTCCGGCCACTGGAGCCTATGGGCGGGCAATGGCCTCGAACTATAATCTGGTTCCCCGTCCCGGGGTAGTCGGGCTGAGCCGTAAAGCGGCTCCGCGCTATATAGTTGCCCGAGAAACCGTGGATGACCTACTGCGACTGGATACCGGAATTTCCGGTTTATCTCAGTGATAAATCTTCGCAGCGCTCGAACAGTAATAACCGTTAGAGTAGAAAGCCCCGGCGGGTAAAAAGTACTGCCGAAAGTGGTGAAAAGAGGGTGAATATGAAGCAAGCGGTGAAAATAGCAGTCCTCGGGTGCGGAACTGTGGGGGCGCAAGTAGTGCGTCTACTGCAAGAACGTGCCGCTGATTATCAGGCTAGGTGTGGAGCCAGCCTAGAGATTATCGGTATTTGTGTAAATAATCTGGCTGCCCCCCGCCCCGATTTTATTAGCCGCGACCTGCTCACCGACCAGGCGGAGCCCTTGATTGACCAGGCAGACCTGGTAATCGAGCTAATCGGGGGAATCGAGCCGGCGCGCACCTACATTACCCGCGCCCTCGAAGCTGGAAAATCCGTGGTAACCGGGAATAAAGCCCTCCTCGCCCAACACGGTCCGGAACTGTTTGACCTCTCCCGTGAGCGTGAAGCCGACCTTTACTATGAGGCCGCAGTTGCCGGAGCCATTCCCGTGGTTTACGGCCTGCGTGAGTCCTTAGCTGGCGACCGTGTCCAAGTGGTGCAAGGCATCGTTAATGGCACCACCAACTACATGCTTGACCAGATGGAAAAGAAAGGCTGGTCATTCGAGCAAGCGCTTACTACTGCCCAAGAACTCGGATACGCCGAAGCGGATCCGACCGCCGATATTGATGGGTTAGATGCCGCCGCCAAATGCGCCCTACTCGCGCAGCTAGCTTTCCACACCCGGGTTTCCCTAGATCAGGTAGCGGTGAAAGGGATTCGCAGTATTACCGCGGACGATATTGCCGACGCCAAAGAGTCGGGACGCACTATTAAACTGTTGGCGATTGCCCAGCTCGCGCAAGATGAACAAGGACGCGAATGCGTATCCTGCCGGGTAGAGCCGGTATTGGTGAAACCAGAAAATCCGCTCGCGAGCATTGCAGGAGCCTTCAACGCGATTGTGATTGATGCCGAGGCCGCGGGCAGACTAATGTTCTATGGTCAAGGTGCTGGCGGGGTACAGACCGCTTCCGCCGTGCTTTCCGATGTGGTGGCGGCCGCCTTCCACCTGGTATCCGGGGGGAGCGCCCCGCGTGAATCCGCGTATGCAGATTTGCCGCAAATGCCAGCCGAACAAGTCAGTTCCAAGTACAGTATCCGTCTGCAGGTCGAGGACGTAACCGGGGTATTAGCCGAGGTAGCAGGAATTTTTGCTCGTCGCGGGATTTCTATCGAACAGGTGCGCCAGCGCAGTGACGCTAAATCCGGGAAAGCGATTGTTTCTTTGTCAAGTGACTGGGCTAGTGCGGGAGACATAGACTTGACGGTGAAAGATTTGGAAGCCGCTGAGCCGGTGAACCAAGTAATTCAAGTAATCAGTATGGAGGGCTAGCAAGATGGCACATCTGTGGCAGGGAATAATCAACGAATATCGCGATTGGCTCCCCATAAGCGACGAAGAAGAAATCGTCACCTTGCAAGAGGGCGGCACTCCGCTGGTTTATTCCGATGATTTATCGGACGAGGTGAGGGCACGGGTATTTATCAAGGTCGAGGGGATGAACCCTACCGGCTCTTTTAAAGATCGCGGTATGACCATGGCGATGACTAAGGTGCTCTCTAGTGGGCAAAAAATGGTGGCTTGTGCTTCTACCGGCAATACTTCGGCTTCTGCCGCTGCCTATTCGGCAAAGGCTGGCTTGGAATGCGCGGTAATCCTGCCTGCTGGGAAGATTGCTGCCGGCAAACTTGCCCAAGCAATTGTGCATGGTGCGCGGTTAGTGGCAGTAGATGGAAATTTTGACCAATGCCTGACTATTACCCGCCAGCTCACCGAATCCTATCCGGTAGCTCTAGTAAACTCGATTAACCCCTACCGCCTGCAAGGACAAAAAACTGCGGCCTTTGAAATCGTTGATTTCTTGGGGGATGCGCCTGATATTCATGTTCTTCCGGTGGGAAATGCCGGAAACATTTCCGCCTACTGGATGGGATATAACGAATATGCTGGTCGGCGCACCGACGCCTCCTTGGAAAAAGAAACTAAACTCGGGGAGGCGCGCGCCAGTAAAGTTCCGCAAATGTGGGGTATCCAGGCTAAAGGGGCTGCGCCTTTCGTTGCTGGACATCCGATTGACAACCCGGAAACCGTGGCGACCGCCATCCGAATCGGCAACCCGGCTTCCTGGGATTATGCATCGGCAGCGCGGGACGATTCTGACGGTTTTATTACTGCGGTCAGCGATGAAGATATTTTAGCTGCCCAGGCACGGTTAGCAGCCGATACTGGTATTTTTGTGGAACCAGCTTCCGCGGCCTCGGTTGCGGGACTGCTGTGGGCTGCTGGCGCAGGTAAAGTACCCGAGGATGCGACTATTGTGTGTACAGTTACCGGTAACGGTTTGAAAGATACTGCGACTGCTCTGGGCGATCGCGATATTAACCCGCAGGTAATCGCGCCCACCCTGGAGGCCGCCCTCACCGCCCTCGACTTGAAGTAACAGGAACCAAGCAAGATGCGGATTGTTAAGGACGAGGCGGAAGTAAAAGTTCCTGCTACCTCGGCTAATCTGGGGCCCGGATATGACTGTATGGGACTAGCGCTTTCCCTGCACGATCGAGTACGTTTTCGGGCTACCGTTGGAAAAACCCAGGTGCACGTACGGGGTCAAGGCAAAGACAAACTGCCGGAGGACGACAAACACCTGGTAGTACGGGCTATCCGTCTCGGCCTTGATGCGGTAGGAGCATCCCAAGTGGGGATTAGTCTTTGGCAAGAAAATCAGATTCCCCAATCGCGGGGTCTGGGATCTTCGGCATCCGCGATCGTGAGCGGGTTGGCCATTGTCCGGGCGATTATTTCCGATCCGGAAGTGCTCGATAACGAAACGATGCTGCGAATCGCTACCTACCTGGAGGGACATCCCGATAACTTGGCACCGGCGATTTATGGGGGAATCACCCTGGCGGGAATCCACGGCACTTCCAGTGAGGAAGCTGCCACCACCAAGGAACTGACTTCACCTTTCCTTGAAATGGGGCAACACGGCCAGGATGATCAGGATGAAGAAACGGATCTGCTTGCCTTGAACCCGGAGTTTCCGAGAACGTGGGCAGTGAAAATCAAAAATCAATATGACCTCTGCCCCACAGTGTTTATCCCGGATTTCGAATTGGATACTTCCCAGGCGCGCTCGCTACTGCCCGAACAGGTGCCTCACGCTGATGCTGCCCGCAATGTGGCGAACGTGGCACTTTTGGTGACTGCCTTGCAAGGTCATCCCGAACTATTGATGGCCGCCACCACAGACTATTTGCATCAAAATTATCGCAGAGCCGCTATGCCGGCCTCTTTAGACTTAATGTATTGGTTACGGGCACAACAATTGCCGGCAATTGTCTCCGGGGCAGGTCCGTGTGTATTGGCATTGGCAAACGTGGGTGATCAGGTCAAAGCTAAGGCGGAGAAAGTGGGTTGGAAGGTTCGTACCTTAGAGTTGGATACTCGCGGAGTACGAGAGCTTTAAGGCTCTTGCGGCAGTTTAAGGTATTCGTCTTAGTTAGGCCATGGCCAGGTTCACTAAACGCAAAGTTTCCTGCCGGCCGAAAATCCTGGTAAGCTAAACTCACGAAGGCAAAAGCACCTAGCGGGTTTACCGCCAGGGACGCTCAGTTCCGGCCTTCAAAATCGAGGCCTATTTTTCTCGATTCTTAAAATCCAGGCGCATCAGCGTCAACCTATATTCAAAAGGAAAGTTTGTGAGCACAAACGCGAATGCTAACGATCTGCGCACTATGAAGCTGGATGAGCTAAAGGCTCTAGCTGCAAAAATGCAGCTGCGGGGGATCTCCCGATTGCGGAAGAACGAGTTGATCGAAATGATTAGTCAGGCTCGCTCCGCCCAACCTGCCAGTGATGCCGCGCAAGAGAGCGCGAAAGCTACTGCCGATCAAAATGGCTCGTCTCAACGCAAAGCGGATACGCGCAGACACAACAGACAACATCAGGCAGCGGTTCGCGAAGGATCCGATGCTAAAAAAGATGCGAAGGAGCAGCTAAAACAGGATTTAGCCGAACGCGCTGGCAAGAAAGATCTCCGCAATAAGACCAAGAAAAATAAGGGAGAGACCCCGCATTCGGTCGATGAGATTGCCTTGCCTAGTGCAGAAGATGAAGATCGCGGGGAAGGACGCGGTCGGGGACGGCGTAATCGCCGGCGGGATCGGAATCGCCGCCGCGATGACAACTGGAATGATAATCGCGGTCGGGGTAAAAACGACCATCATGACGAGGAACCCTCCGAAGAAAACGAGGAAGAGCTCTTGCCGATCGCCGGGGTATTGGATGTGCAAAGCAACCATGCTTTCGTCCGCACTTCGGGTTATATAGCTGGACCCAATGATGTTTATGTCACCCTCGGTCAGGTGCGCCGTTGGGGATTGCGTTCCGGCGATGCGGTGCAGGGCGCGGTGCGTCCTCCCAAAGAGGGCGAAAACAACCGACGGCAAAAATACAATGCCCTGGTACGTTTGGACGCTGTCAACGGGATGAGTATCGAGGACGCGCGGGCGCGCACCCAGTTCAAGGATTTGGTGCCGCTGTATCCGAATGAGCAGCTGCGCCTAGAGAACAATCCCAAGAATCCCACCCAGCGGATTATTGACCTGATTGCCCCGATTGGTAAGGGGCAGCGCGGGTTGATTGTTTCTCCACCTAAAGCCGGTAAAACTATTATTTTGCAGCAGATCGCCAATGCGATCACCACGAACAATCCGGAATGTCACCTGATGGTGGTACTGGTAGATGAACGGCCCGAAGAGGTTACCGATATGCAGCGTACGGTAAAGGGAGAGGTTATTGCTTCGACCTTTGACCGTCCCGCCTCTGATCATGCCTCGGTAGCCGAATTAGCGATTGAACGGGCTAAACGCCTGGTAGAGCTAGGTCAAGATGTGGTGGTACTGCTGGATTCAATTACTCGCTTGGGACGTGCCTACAACTTGTCAGCCCCGGCTTCGGGACGAATCTTGTCCGGTGGTGTGGACGCTTCCGCGCTTTACCCGCCCAAGAAGTTCTTTGGGGCGGCGCGTAACGTCGAAAACGGGGGTTCGCTGACTATTTTGGCGACTGCCCTGGTGGAAACTAACTCCAAGATGGACGAAGTTATTTTCGAAGAGTTCAAAGGCACCGGCAATATGGAGCTGCGCCTGTCGCGGCAGTTGGCTGATAAACGCCTATTCCCCGCGGTCGATGTGAACGCCTCGGGTACTCGCCGCGAAGAACTGCTGCTTAACAAGGAAGAACTGCAGGTCACGTGGAAGCTACGGCGGATGCTCAGCGCCCTGGAACCCCAGCAGGCTACCGAGTTTGTACTTTCTAAACTGAAGAACACTAACTCTAATGCCGAGTTCTTGATGATGATCGCTAAGATGAGCAGCCAGGTTTAATCGGAAACAGCGATTTTATATCTGATAGCAAAGCGTGGTGCCCCGCCGTTTCCCGGCGGGGCACCACGCTTTCTGCACAATCTGTGGTAAGGGCTACGAATGTAACGATTTGGTAGCGAAATGATTGCATATTGGTTTAGACTGATTTTCGCCTGGTAAACCGGGCAGGTTATTTTGTCGACTGAATGGGAAAATCGTGGGACGTCATAGCCAAGGAAAGAAACCATTCCGCCATCTACTCTGGCAGGCGGGGTTAGCCACTGCAGTAATCGCAGCAGCAGTCGGTACCTCGGGAGCAGTCGCTCTGCATTCTGCTTCCCTTCCCGCCGGGCAACCCCAACCCGAAATGACGGCGCAAACCATTTCCAAAACCAACCCGGTTGCTCAAGCAGGCGGGGAATACGGTTTAGAAAAAGTTAGCGCTAAAGTCTTAGACGAATCCCCCACAACCGATCCCGATACTGCGCTAAACAGCGAGAACTCGCAACCTGGCGCAAATTCGCAACCAGCTTCGCAGGCAAGTACCGGTGGGGCTAGTGCTTCCAGCGCACAATACTCCCTGGCAGCTTTACGTAGAGCAGGTGTAGTGCACTGGAGCGGATACAAGTTCACCTACTACTCCCAAAAAGTCTTACCCGGTGGGGGACTGCGGATTCCAGGTCGCCACGTGAACGCTAACGGATATGTAGCTGACGCCGACGGCTATATTGTGCTCGCCAATGATGCCCCGAAAGGCACCGTTATTAACACTCCCTTTGGTGGGCCGGGAAAGGTCTATGACCGCGGCACCCGGGGTAACCATTTCGACGTTTACACCCGTTAGATAGCGGCTAGTTATTTACAGGCGAGGGTGCACCCTCGCAAAACAGCGGTTACCGCAATCGTTCAGTGAAAGTGAACTAGACGGCTCACTCCTCTAGGATAGACACGATGAGTTTGCAAGCCGTAGTAGAAAAAGTAGCTAGTGAGCCGGCAGCTAAAAAGTTCTTTTCCCAGCCCCATAGCGTCCAGTCTCTATACTGTCCTGCAGGGGTAAGGCCACCGCTCGCAGCAGCAGCGGCGCAAACCGAGGTAAGTAGCGGAACCTTTTCGCCACTACCTTTCTCATCAGTAAATACGAAGAAAGCTGCGCAGGCTGAGGCGACTCAGGAAAAGCGGCGCGGTCTGATCCTCTACGTAACTGCTTCGGGCAGAGCCGCCGAACAGGTAGAGGCGGAATTGTCCGGATACCTGCCTCGAGTTTCCCGGTACCCCTCCTGGGAAACCCTGCCACACGAACGGCTGTCTCCCCGTGCCGACACTATGGCGCAGCGAATCGCCGCCTTGCGCCGCCTGACTCATCCGGAAACCAGTGGTCCTGGGCAGGCTATTTCTATTTTGGTAGCTCCCATTAGGGCATTATTGCAGCCGGTAGTTGCCGGTCTAACCGAGATTGAGCCCCTAAAAATTCTAGAGGGCGAAGATTATCCTCTGGACAAGCTGGCTAGCCGCCTCCTAGACCTGGGATACGAGAAAACCGATTTGGTGTCCACGCGGGGACAATTCGCGGTGCGAGGAGGAATTGTTGATGTATTTGTTCCCGGGGAATCCCACCCCCAGCGCTTAGATTTCTTTGGCGACACCCTAGAGGAAGTAAGCTATTTCTCCCTCTCAGACCAGCGCAGCCTGGAAAAAAGCCCTGCCGGGGTGTGGGCACCGGCCTGCCGGGAATTGCTATTAACCGACCAGGTGAAGCAGCGCGCTAGGGAGCTGCAACCGTCCCTGCCAGGCGTGGCCGATATGCTAGAACTGATCAGCCAGGGGATCGCAGTCCAGGGGATGGAATCTTTAGCCCCGGTGTTGGCTCCCGGGCTGCAAAGCGTGGTTTCCTTACTACCTGAAGATACCACTATCGTGATTGACGAACCAGGGAAAGTAGCTCGCCGCGCCGCAGATTTGCTGGCCACTTCCCACGAATTTGAGCAGGCTGCTTGGCAAGCGGCCGCTGGAGGCGGAAAAATTCCGATACAGGCTGCCCGCGCCCTCCAGAGTCTCAATGATTTTAATCAAGAGGCTCTCGATAAAGGTCTTGGCTGGTGGGAACTCACCGGTCTACCCAGTGCAGATATTTTGGCTGCCGAAAACGAGGAAGAGCCAGCTGAGACCGGAAAGCTCACGGAAGAGCTCAGCGGGGGCGAAGAAGAAAATGGGCTCAGCGAAACTACCCGACCCACCTATGTTTACAACGGTCAAACTAGCATGGGCGCGAGGGCGACCAAAGGCTATCGCGGACAGATTGACCAGGCAGTTAAAGAATTAGGACAGTATCTAAACGCCGGTTGGCAGGTGATTGTCTCCTGTTCAGGACGCGGCTTGGCCAGCCGATTCGCCGCTAATCTTTCCGAGGCAGGCCTGCCTGCCCGGGCAGCAGCCACCCTAGCTACGTCCTCGGATATAGAAAAGGGAAGCGTACTGGTTACCGCCGGTAAAATCGCCGCTGGTTTCACCCTAAAAGCCTCACACCTGCTGGTATTGGCAGAGGCTGACTTGACTGGCCGTTCTCCACGCCTGGCGCAAGCTCCCCGGAAGCTGGCTAGTCGGCGGGGGAAAACCATTGTTGATCCCCTTTCGCTAAAACCCGGGGACTACGTGGTGCACTCCCAACATGGGGTGGGACGCTTCGTGCAGATGACCAAGCGCACTATTGGTAAAGGTCAAGACGCTGTTACCCGCGAATATCTCGTGTTGGAGTATGCTCCTTCGCGGCGGGGTCAAGCTGGTGACCGGCTCTATGTCCCCACTGACTCTTTGGATTTGGTTTCCCGCTATGCCGGCTCGGATACCCCGCAGCTAAACAAAATGGGGGGAGCGGATTGGGCGAAAACCAAGAACCGTGCCCGTAAAGCCACCCGGGAAATCGCGGCAGAACTTATTCGGCTATACGCTGCCCGTCAGGCCACCAAAGGACACGCTTTCGGTCCCGATACTCCCTGGCAAAAGGAACTCGAGGATGCATTTGAGTATCAGGAAACTCCTGATCAGCTCGCCACCATTGATGAAGTCAAGGCGGATATGGAAAAACCGGCTCCTATGGATCGCCTGCTCAGTGGAGATGTAGGGTTCGGGAAAACCGAAGTGGCGGTGCGCGCTGCCTTCAAAGCTATCCAAGAGGGATTTCAGGTTGCCTTGTTAGTGCCGACCACGCTGCTAGTAAAACAACATTTTGAAACTTTTAGTGATCGTTTCGCGCCCTTCCCGGTAAAAATCGGGCAGCTATCGCGTTTTTCTACCCCTGCCCAGGCGCGAGAACTCAAAGACCAGTTACGCGGCGGCGAAATCGATTTGGTGATCGGAACCCATAGTTTGATTACTGGGGAAGTAGGGTTTAAAAATCTGGGACTAGTGATTATTGACGAAGAGCAGCGTTTCGGGGTGGAACACAAAGAAACTTTGAAAGCCCTGCGCACCAATGTGGATGTGCTCTCTATGTCGGCCACCCCGATTCCGCGCACCCTAGAAATGGCAGTGACCGGGATTCGGGAACTATCGACCCTTTCGACTCCGCCCGAAGAACGCCACCCGGTGCTCACTTTTGTTGGTGCTTACCAGGACAAACAGGTAAAGGCAGCGATTCGACGGGAACTGCTGCGTGACGGACAGGTTTTTTATGTTCATAACCGGGTAGAATCGATCGATCGGGTAGCGGCGCATCTGGCGGAACTGGTTCCGGAAGCCAGGATCGCGGTGGCGCACGGCAAAATGCATGAAAAGCAACTGGAACAAGTAATGGTTGATTTCTGGAACCACCAGGCTGATGTGCTAGTTTGCACCACGATTGTAGAAACCGGGCTAGATATTTCCAACGCTAATACCTTGATTGTTTCCGGCGCGCATCGAATGGGGCTGTCCCAACTACACCAATTACGAGGACGAGTAGGGCGCGGGCGGGAACGCGCTTACGCCTATTTCTTCTACCCGGGCGATAAACCGCTAACCGAAACTGCGCATGAACGCTTACAAACGATCGCCGCAAATACCGATTTAGGGGCAGGCACGGCAGTTGCGCAAAAAGATTTGGAGATTCGTGGAGCCGGAAACCTGCTGGGTGGCCAACAGTCGGGTCATATCGCCGGGGTTGGTTTTGATCTGTATATCCGGATGGTGTCCGAGGCAGTGCGCGGTTTTAAGGAGGGCGAGGAAACGCAAGACGATGAAAGTGAAGTGCGGATTGAACTGCCGATTGATGCCCATATTCCGCCTGAATATATGGATTCGGAGCGGCTGCGCCTAGAGATGTATCAAAAGCTATCGAGTGTGCGGGAAGAAGAACAACTGGAAGCGGTGCGGGAAGAAATGACTGACCGTTACGGAGTGCCACCCGCAAATGTACAGCTACTGTTTACGGTGGCGAAGCTACGGATGGCTGCACGTGCCCTAGGGATTAAGGAAATTGTGGCACAAGGGCGTTTTGTACGTTTTGCCCCGATTAGCTTGGCGGATTCACAAATGCTGCGGATAAAGCGGCTGCATCCGGGAACGGTGATTAAGCCGGCGGTACGCCAAATCTTGGTGCCCGCCCCTAAGGGAGAAAAATTGGGGCAAAACGCGCTTCACGATGAACCGTTAGCGCAGTGGGTGGCACAGTTATTACAGAATGTGCTTACCCCCTTTGGAAAAAATAATTCTAATGCACAAGAATAGAGCTGTCCGTGCCCTCTTGATAAGCTAACCCTAGCTATTAGCTTCAGAAAGACAGTCTTATGAATAACAAAGTTCTTCGAGTTATTGGTATTTGCGCCGGAACCGCCCTGTTCGGGATGGGTCTTAGCGGATGTTCCAACGCTGAAACCGCGAAAGATAGTTTTCCGGTCGAACAGGTGGCAGCTGAGATTAATGCGGCCACTCCCACTGACGAACAGCGCGTATCCTATATGCAACAGATGCGTTCACAGGTACAAAAACAGTTGGGAACTGAAGTGTATCCGCAAGCTGTTTGGGATTCCCTAGAGCGTGGAGAGATACCGTCGCAATACCTTGCCTCTTGGGCTTCCGCGATGAAGGTCGCCAGGGAAGAACTGCGTAACCAGCCGGGATATACCGATGCGGATATTAATAAGTGGCTGGCTGCCGGAGCTGAAGCAGCAGGCATTAAGGATGCAGACTTTTCTACAGATACCCTAGATTTCTGGCGGCTACAAAAGTTGTCTAATGATCAGCAACAGGGGAAGTTATCGACGGATTTAGCGAAGCGAATTCAGCCGAAACTGTTGGCGGCGCAAAAACAGGGTGATGAGCAGGCTGCGGGATTGAAAATTAACGCCCTATTAACTCAGGTATTGTCGAATACCACCGGGATACAAGTGCTAGAACCTGATCTGGGTTCCGGAGTGAAACTGCAAAATTTTGCCAAAGTGGAGCAAGCGCTGCAAAGGCAAATGCCGCAAGACTCGCAGCCGCTTAAGTAAACAGTTTTTCTTTCCGTCTGCGCCTAAAGATAGGGACTTTTGCAACCTGCTGACGTCCTTTACTTCCAGTAGACTGTAGGTAAGTGATCAATAAAATCTATAAGGAGCGTGACCGTGTCACTAATCGTTGCTATTAATGCCCGTGAAATTCTTGATTCTCGGGGAAATCCCACCGTTGAGGTGGAAGTATTGTTGGATTCGGGTGCTTCTGCCCGTGCTTCCGTTCCTTCCGGGGCTTCTACCGGCGCTTTTGAGGCCGTGGAACGTCGGGATGGCGACAAAGGTCGTTACCTGGGTAAAGGCGTTCAGGATGCGGTTAATGCAGTAATGGATGACATTGCCCCAGAGCTAATCGGTGAAGATGCTTTTGATCAGCGCGCTATCGACCAGATGATGATGGATTTGGATGGCACTGCTAACAAAGGCAAATTGGGTGCTAATGCTATTTTGGGTGTTTCTTTGGCTGTTGCTCATGCCGCCGCCGAGGAAGCAGGGGTGTCCCTCTTCAAGTACCTGGGTGGCCCTAATGCCCATGTGCTGCCGGTTCCGATGATGAACATTTTGAACGGTGGTTCTCACGCTGACTCCAATGTGGATATTCAAGAGTTCATGATTGCCCCTATTGGTGCTGGCTCTTTCGCGGAAGCTCTCCGTATGGGCGCCGAGGTCTACCACACTTTGAAGGGCGTTATTAAAGATCGTGGTCTATCGACTGGTTTGGGTGACGAGGGCGGTTTCGCCCCCAACCTGGACTCCAATGCGGAAGCTCTCGACCTGATTTGTGAGGCGATCAAGAAAGCCGGATACGAGCCGGGTAAAGATGTGGCTTTGGCTCTGGACGTGGCTTCTTCCGAGTTCTTCAAAGATGGCAAGTACCTGTTCGAGGGCGAGCCTCGCGACACGGATTACATGGTGAAGTATTACGACGAACTAGTCGCCAAGTACCCGATTGTTTCTATCGAGGATCCGCTATCGGAGGACGAATGGGATGCTTGGAAAGCTTTGACCGAGCATATCGGGGACAAGGTTCAGCTGGTTGGCGATGACCTGTTCGTAACCAACCCGGAGCGTCTGGCTCGCGGCATTAAAGAGGGAGTAGCTAACGCTCTGCTGGTTAAGGTTAACCAGATTGGCAGCCTGACTGAAACCCTACAGGCGGTTGAGGATGCTCACCGTGCCGGTTACAAGTCCATGACTTCTCACCGCAGCGGCGAGACCGAAGACGTAACTATCGCTGACCTAGCGGTAGCCACTAACTCTGGTCAGATTAAGACTGGTGCTCCGGCACGTAGCGAGCGGGTAGCGAAGTACAATCAGCTACTCCGTATCGAGGACGAGCTGGGCGACGCCGCTGTATATGCTGGGCGGAACGCATTCCCGCGTTTTAAAGCCTAGTTTGCAATGCCTATACAGCTGATAGGCGATTAGCTTAAAAAATCCGGGGTGGGTCGAAAGATATTTCTTTCGACCCACCCCCTTTTTTGTTTTTAAGCAGTAAGCGCAGATAAATCTGTTCGTTTTATTCGAGTATTAGCCCTTTATTCACGCGATGCACGTTCGCGCGAACGTGTTGTCGGGTTTCTTTGAGATAATCCCGGGTTTCCAGCTAAGCCAACTGAACCAAATCAGAAGTTAAATACCTCCATTCTTTCGGGTAAAAAGTATTGATAGCATTGTGGGGTAATCATGCGCTTTTGGGGTTTACCCCAAAAGTGAGGTTAGAGTTAGACAAGTAATAAGCAAGGAAGCCGAAGACCAACTAACTCGCTGACGAATCTCGCAGGAAAGACGCTTTAGGGCGTAAATTTTTTCGCGAATAATGTAAAACGAACAGCGGGTAACGAAGAATGCTGGGGATATATGAAGATGAAGAAGTCTTTAGCGGCAGCTAGCGTAACTTTAGCGATGCTTTTTTCTGGGATCGGGGTGGGGGTTTCTGCCCCAGCCGAGGCTGCCAGCGTTCCCTCTGTGAACTGGGCAATGCCCACACAGGTTAAAGCCAATACTCCGGAAAATACCGCTTCCACAGCTAACCAGTCCTTAGCTGATTGGGAAAAACTACAGGCCAAACTGGCGAAAGAAAACCCTATTTCCTGGCTATTTACTGGTGATTCCATAACTCATGGCGCTAATACCAGTGAAGGTTTGCGGCGCTTCAGCGAGTATTTCAACTCGTATCTACATTCGACCCCCATTAATGGCATAGGACGCACTAACGATTTAGTGATGAATACCGGGGTGGCTAACTCTACTACCCGGTATTTGCGTCAAGCTTTCCAACAATCTGTCCTTGATAAAGGCGCTGACGTAGTCTTTTTGGCTCTGGGGATGAACGATTCGGTAAACGCCCCTGCCAAGGAACGGGTTGAACAAAACACTTACCGACAAAATCTCGAATACTTTATCGATCAGATTCGCGCCTCCGGTGCAATTCCGGTGTTGCAAACCCAAAACTATCCCACTGACGGGCGACACGCCTCTTTCGATGCGTGGATGCAAACTGTACGAGAGGTGGCAGCAGAAAAGAAAGTGATTCTGCTGGATGTCCAAAAATTCTGGCAAACTGAGCACGCGCCAGATAACTCTGACGGCTGGATGCAAGCCGATGGAGTACACCCCAGTGCGCAAGGCTATCTGGAGTGGGCAAAATTCCTGGTAAAGCAGTTGAATATCTGGAATGAAGATTCAACGCTAGCCAATACTTACAAAGCATACGTAGAGCGTTATGGAAGTCCCCTAACCGAGGTGCCAGTGACGCAAAACGTACCCGAAGTGTTAAAGAAACAGCCTCCACACCAGGCAAACCTAGTGCTCAATCACGCCCAGACCACCAGTGAATCTTGCACCCCGCAGATAAAAGATGACGAAGCCGCTCAGGTAGCCCCCTTTAGCAAACAGAACTTTACGGTGCGTTTCAAAGCCACCTCCACTCAGACCGGAACCCTTATTTCCTTTGCTGATAAGGACTCTAATCTGCAGCTGCGCCTCGATATTGCGGAGGGTGGAAAGTTTAAAGTTCAGCGTCAATTCAAAACCGGTAAGCTTGACGGTTTCACGTTACAAACTCCCATCGTCGCTGACGGAAAATTCCATACTGTCAGCGTAAACATTACTGACGGTACTGCCGACTACTACTTGGACGGGGTAAAAGTACTGCCGTTGAAAGGTGCGGGAGTTGCCGGCGCTAACGCCCTCACCTTAAATAACTTCTCGGTAGATTATGTAACCTTGTGCGCAGCGCGGGTGGGGGCAAATCCCACTCCCGAGAGCGCATTTTCCGGGGTATTAGATTACGCAGCGGTTTCGGATCAGGTATTGAGCGAACAGCAAATAGCTGAACAGGCCGGTGCCCCTACGGTTAATGCGGTGATTTCTCCCTTTATCCATAATGGTAAGGGCGACCCCAACACTTGGGTATTTTTAGGTTCGGACACTATCTATGGGGGCGAGGGCGATATTTCCGCTAAATCTGCCACCGAAGTTTTTGACGAAGTTGTGAGTTGGGAATGCAACGGTAATAGTTGTGACGCTAACCCTAGCGGGTTGCAGCTTGCCGCTCGTTCGCGTTTCGTAGTGAATTCGTCCTATCCGGGGCAGACCACCGGGAAAATGCTAGCCGCATATGACAGCCAGGTAAAACGTCATAATCCGCAGGTGCTATACCTGGTACCTGATGCGCTAGATTCCGCCGGGCAGCCCTATGAAACGCTTGACAGTTTTAAGAGCAATATCAAACAGCTGGTTGCCCAGGCTAAAGCAGACGGAATCCGCGTAGTGCTAGTTACGCCTGCTGAAGCTAGCGCCGAGGTCGACAAATACGCCGCGGAGATGTTGCAGATAGCTGCTGACGAGGAAGTACCGGCAATTGACGCCCACCAATACTTCCAAAAGCTGCAAGCAAAGAACAGCAACTATGGTGACATTGTCGATAGCCGGGGCAGCTTGAATCACAAAGGACAGTTACTGCTAGGCAAGTTCTTGCTGAAAGAATCGGGAATTCCCGCTCCCAAGGGGCGCAGAATCGCCGCTTTGAACTACTATGACCCCGCAGCCAAACTGGTAACCCCTGAGGCTTCCTCAAATGTTGATGGTGCAGCTCAAGACCCGGTTAGCTGTAGCGTAAAGCCCTCTGGAATGGTTAAACAGCAAGAGGGTGTGCGCTATACAGTGACTGTAAATGGTAAAGAAATAACTCCCCAGACCAATGGGGCGTTCACCTATGATTACGGACAAACTCTGCGTATCAAAGCCGAAGCGGAAGCGGGATACGTCATTCCGGCCGGGGTGCAAACAATCTGGAGCTGGACTGCGCCTACTCGGGAAAACTTGGATTGCGATAAACCTAAACCTCCGGTAGTAGATCCCAGCCAGCCCGATAAGCCCGGTGAGGGCGAAACTCCAGGTCCCGGTGGTGACACTCCTAAGCCAGGGACTGATACTCCCAAGCCGGGCACTGATACTCCTAAACCGGAAGCTAGTGATAAACCAACGTATAAACCTACCGGTAATCCCGGAAAGGCTAACCCGACTACGCCGGGTACGCCAGGTTCTTTAGATAAGTCGAAGAATCGCCCTCAGCAGCAATCGTCCGCTAGCGACGTTACCGCAGGTAATCTTGCCCGCTCCGGTTCTTCCCCCTGGGGGTATCTGTTTGCGGCCGCGTTATTTGCGGGTGCGGGGGTAGCGCTACGCTTTAAGCGCTTATGAAATCGCGCGCCGGCAAATCTGCGTTAGCCAAAAATCAGTTAAAGGATCAGCGTAAACGTCTCACTAGGTTTCCTGGGGGGAGGGAGGCGTGTGCCGCTTTACTTATCGGGATAGCGGTTTGCGCTCTAGTGGCGAGTGTTATCTGGGCTGTGGGGATACCTCGATCAGATACCGCAGCTACCAAAGAAGAACCCCAACTGCCAGGGCTAACTATCGCCGGGCAAAAGGTGAGCGCTGCCGAGTTTAAATACGCCCTCTCAGAGGTTAAATCCCAGGTAATAGCTGCTTGCGCCGGCGAAGAAAACTCTGTTGGCGCTGACTTTTGGCAAAAAAATCAAGCTAAATGTACTCGCCCAACCGTTGCCCCCACTGCTGGCTCCGAGAACGAACGTAAACAGCTGGTACTGCAACAAGCGTATTCGCCTGCCAGTAAAAAGTTTTGCGCGAGCGCCAGCAAACCGGCTGAATATGCTGCTTGCCTGGCTGTGCATTTATTAGAAGGGCAGCACGCTGCCTATAGGCAAGCGGTGCTAGGGGGACAAATGACCGCCCCCACCTGGGAAGAGGCGCTGCAGTCTTGGCGAGAGGGTAGCTCACCTAGCGAGGCCACAGCCGCCGCGAAGAATCAGACTTTCGAGGGCGAGCAACCTGATTTAGCGGTTTATCTTTCGAAATACGTCAGCAGTTTGCGTGACCAATATATTACTGCTGAACAAGCCCCGGGGATGAAGGTTAGTGACCGACAGGTTAAAGATCACTATTTGGCTAACGCCTGGGATTTTGGTGAAGAAATTGCTAAGCTTTCCTCGGAAGAAGAAAAGTGGAAGATTATATCACCCAGCGTCAAAGTTGATCTTCGTACCCAGATTTATTACGACTTGTTAGCTCGGCAGGTTCAGGGTATGGAAACGGTGATTAATCAAGAAAGCGTAGTTGCTTTCGTTAAAGACACTTTCAGTAAATAGAGCTGGTTACCCAGCAGGCGATAGGGGAAAGATGAACCTGAAGAAACTTGCTAAAGCTACCGGTATCACCGTGCTTGCCACCAGTTTGGTTGCTCTGTCTCAGTTGCCGGCAGTGGCTGCCCCGGTGCAGGCGGAAATTATTCCTGCCACTACCTATTACGTGAGTGCGGCGGGTAATGACACTAATGATGGAAAATCTGAGGCTAAACCCCTTAAGACCTTAGGAGCTGTCAATAAACTGACTCTGCATGCCGGTGACAAGATTCTGTTAAAACGTGGGGATGTCTTTAACAACCAGAATTTGTGTATCAGTGGCGATAAAGCCTTCAGGTTTAATGACGGCACTACCTGCGCCTACCAGGCAGATAGTGATGGAGCGCCCCTGGTGATTTCGGCATATGGCGAGGGCGATAAACCGGTAATTGCTGCTAATGGCGAGGGACAGTGGAAACTTGACTATGGTTTGACCTTGGGACACAGTCAGCATTATCTGGCTAAGGATGCGGTTTCTTCTACCGTAATGCTAAAAGACGCTGAAAACATCGAGCTTAGCGACCTAGAAATCACCAATATACGGCTCGAAGATGGCAGCGGAAAAGAAAACGGGTGCGCCTATAACGATAACTGCGCTCTTGACCGCACCGGGATTGCCGGGATCGCTCAAAATCAGGGAACGTTAGATCATGTGGCACTAAAGAACCTTTACGTCCATGATGTGAAAGGTAATATCTACAATAAACACAGTGTTAATGGTGCGATTTATTTCAGTTCCCTAATCGCCAGCGACCAGATGAAACCAGCTGCGAATCGTACGGCTCCGGGATTTAAGCCTGCCTTGGTCAAACCGGAAAAAGGATATCCCCGGTTTAATGATTTACAGATTATCAATAACCGGGTAGAAAACTCCGGACGCTGGGGGATAGCCGCTGTTTACAGTGCTTACGCCAGCGTTGCCGTTGATGGTCGTATACAGATTCCGGGTGAGGTCATCACCAAGTATGGTTCCACAAATGTGGTAATCATCAATAACTTTATTAAGAATATTGGTGGTGACGCGATTACCGCCATGTACGGGTATAAGCCAGTAGTTGAAAGCAATGTAGCCACCGAGATTGCTACCCAGATGAACACTACCGATTATCTTTTTGCGAAAGATACTCCCGGAAAATTTGCTAAGACGGGAGGGCGCGTAGCCGCCTCCATCTGGCCATGGAAATCAAAAGATGCCGTATTCCGCTTCAACGAGGGTTTCAATACCCAAAATGCCGATAAGGGTAATGGTGACGGAATGCCCTGGGATGCGGACTCAGGTGACGGTACCGTCTACGAGTACAACTATTCCGCCAATAACTCTGGGGGAACGGTGATGTTCTGCGGAGATCAGGCAGCAAACTCCACCTTCCGTTTCAATATTGCGCAAAATGATTCCCTCGGGGCGCTTTCACCAACTTTTTGGGATGGAGGCTATAGCGGAAAGTATCCGAATGCGCATGTTTACAACAATACTTTCTATTTGAAAGCAGGATCCTCGATTTTGCACCCTGCGCAAGCTCAGCAAGGAACGATGAAAGTAGAAAATAATATTTTCTACAATATGAGTGACCAACCCCGCACTGAAGCTTGGAATCCCCTAGGGCATATCACCTGGGATCCAAAAGATATTGATGGGAACGCCAAGGTAACTTACTCCCATAACCTTTACTACAACTACGCTAACTATCCCGCTAGCGACCTCAATCCCGTAAAAGTAAGTAAAGGCAGCGCGGTACTGGCAGATCCGGGGAAAGCTCCCAGTGATGCTGCCACTGGTATGAAAGCACGCCCCCACTATTTCCCCGGGTTAAGTTATGCCGAAGCGGATGCCAAGACCACGGTCTTTGATGGTTACAAGCTGGCCGCTAACTCGCCAGCAATTGGGAAAGGTAAAGAAATAGTTGACGATAACGGCTTTGCTTTAGGTACTGATTTCTTTGGACGCACCGCCAACACATTTGATATTGGGGCAGTCTCTACCGATCAAAAACCGCTCCCGCCAGCAACCGTTACCGATAGTGCAAAACTGGTTAGCACCACCTATCAGGTAACTGACGGAGAAACCGTACCCAGCAAGAATGGTGCGTATAAAGCTGGAAATACTATTCACGTTCCCTCAACGGAAAAGAGTCCCAGCACGGTTGCGGAAGTGCTCTCTAACCTAACTGTAGAGGGTAAAGCGCAAATAGTTGATGCTGCCGGTAACGCTCAGGCAGGGGACGCACTGGTGGCAACGGGAATGAAGCTAAAGATTACCTCATTAGATGGCAAAGTTACCAGCGAGTTCCCGCTGTCTATAGATAACGTTTATAGTTGGCTGGATGACTACACCCATAACGTGCAAGGCAATGTCTGGTTTGGGCAAAAGCAGACAGGCGCTAATGGTAAATGGGTAAATATCGATAAAGCTGACCCTACATGGCCGAACTGGCAGGTAGACCAGTATTACGGGCCGGGTATTAACGGCGCTCAACTAGCTCCCACCGACCGGAGCGCTCTCTACGGTTTGCTTTCTGATTCACCGACATCTGCAGGCGCAACCGCAATGGCGTGGCGGGCTCCCAAGACCGGTTATATTACTTTCAAAATTAAGGACGCGGCGGCAGGTAAACCTGCAGAACCATTCTTGCGTCAAGGGGATGCTACCGGCGGGACAGTCACCGTGAAACTGCTGGTAAACGGAATCGAGAAACGTTCTTTGACTTTAGTAAAGAAAGAGATTCGCCCGGATGGAGAATTTAATTTCACCGCCAATGATGCGAATGCTTTACGGGTTTCTAAAGGGGACTTTGTGCGGGTAGTTGCTGAATCTAGCGGCAATCCCGCCCAACCATCGATGTTCGTTAGCCCCACTATCACCTATATTGATCGCACAGTAGATACGGAAGTTATCCCCGTGAAACCGGGAACTGCTACCGGCGACCCTGATACTCCAACTCCGGGTCAAGATCCGCAAACCGATAAAGGATATGTGGAAGGTAAAGTTCCAGGATTTGCCCTGAGTCTGGCAGGAGACAAAGTTACCGGTAAAGTGACTTTACCGCAGGTTGAAGGTATAGAATATCTGGTTAATGGAGCCCCATTAGCTGATAGCTATCCGGCCGGCCCCGTGGTTGTGACCCTAAAAGCGAAAGCCGGTTACAAACTGGGAGAAAGTGCCACCACGGAATGGAAATTCACGGTGCCCGCCACCCCTGAATTTGCCAGTGAGACTGGAAAACTGCAGATTCCCACCACTGTCGGCGTGAGCTATGACGCGCAAAATCAGACGGTGGCTCCCGGTAAATCGGTGACAGTAACCGCTACCGCTAGTGATGATTATTCATTTGCGGCTACCCGTGCTGTGAAGTGGACATTTACCGCTGATCAGAAGGATGATCCTAAGCCAGGTACTGACCCGCAGAAGCCAGGTACCGACCCCGAGAAACCGGGAACAGTTCCCTCTGACAATCCGACTCAGCCGGACAGTGGAACAGTCGCTGATGGGAAGCAGAAGAATCCCAACAAACCGGCTACATCGGTCAGACAGAATCGGGGTTCACTGGTTACTACTGGTAGCCTGGCAGGTATGGTAGCTATTGCTGCTTTAACACTTGGGGTTGCGGGAATGGCGATTGTTCGGCGACGCGCTAAGGAGCAATAGCAATCGCGCTGAATACTCGACCTCTCAGAACGCCGGAGCGCTATTTGTCAATAATGATGAAATAATGAAGACGTGAAGTCTCCGCAACCGCCTAAAAGTGTACAAAGAGAGAATACCCGCAAGCAGGGCTCTGCTTTCCGGTCAGTTTCTCCTTTGGTGCGCACCGCTAGGCGCAATCGGGGACGTTCCCCGGTGGTCAAAGCGGCTAACCGGCGGGTCAAGGTAGGTTCACGCTTTTCGGTAACTGTGGGTACCATCCTGGTGGTAGCCTCCATATTTTTGCTACTAGTGGGGGCTCCCTTGTTTGATCTGGTAAGCCAGCTGGAACAACGTAACAAGGTACATGCACAACTGGTGGCGGCGAAACAAGAAAACCGAGAACTGCATAAAGAATTAGATCTTTGGAATAACTCAGATTATCTAACCCAGCAGGCGCGCGAGCGGCTCGGTTACGTAAAACCGGGTGAAACTCGCTATGCGGTGGTGGATCCTGGCAAAGACTATCAGGCACGCCAGGAAGCAAAACTAGAGAAACTGCCGGCTCGCCCCTGGTACTTAGAGGTTACCCACTCGGTGAAAATGGCGGGGCAAAGCACAGATACTAAAGAATCCTCGACTCAAACTCGTCCGCAACCTGCCCCGGGAGCCACCCCTCAACAAGAAAAGGCAAAAAAGAAGTGAGTTTTAAACTTGACGAAGCCACCCCCGCCGACCTGGAAACCCTATCTTCCCAGTTAGGAAGGATTCCTCGCGGAGTGGTGGGAGTCGCTGCGCGCTGTGTGTGCGGCCGACCCGCGGTAGTGGCGACCGCTCCGCGCCTAGAGGACGGATCTCCCTTCCCTACGACCCTGTATTTGACCCTCCCCAGCTTGGTGCGCGCCCTATCCACCTTGGAAGCCTCCGGGAAAATGGCTGACTATCAGCAATTGCTATCAGAAGATGAGGAATTGGCTGCCGATTATCGGCGTGCACACCTGGAATATATTGCAGTTCGTGAGCGCGTGGGGCAACAGGTTGGAATCGAAGAAGTGCCAGAAATTGCGGGAATCAGCGCAGGCGGAATGCCCGAACGGGTCAAATGCCTACACGCCCTCGCTGCCCAAACCCTCGCTTGTGGTAAAAAAGTAAACCCCATCGGTGATTTAGCACTAGCTGACCTGAAAGCTACCGCCCTATGGGACAGCGACCACTGCTACTGTGAATAGTCGTTGGTTTTCCCCATCGATAATAGGGCGCGTCTAGGCATCGCTGTCTCGGTAAGAAATACTTTCGACCCATGGTTTTCGTTCAGCTCTCCTGTTAGTCAGGAATCTGAATCCGTGAAAATATAGGGCTATGGCATTAGTTGCAGGTATTGATTGTGGCACCAACTCGATTCGTTTAATCATTGCTCGCCGGGAGAGTCCCAGCGAGCCGATGACGGTTCTAGCTCGCGAAATGCGGATAGTGCGCCTGGGGGAGGGAATCGATAAAACTGGGCAGTTCGCACCGGCAGCCCTAGAACGCACCTTTGCAGCCACAAAAGAATACGCACAGATTATCTCCAAATACGGGGTGGACAAGATTCGTTTTGTTGCCACCTCCGCCAGCCGAGACGCGAAAAACCGGGACGAGTTTTTCACCGGGATCAAGGAACGCCTAGGGGTAATCCCCGAGGTTATTTCCGGAGATGAAGAAGCAACCCTATCTTTTTCCGGTGCTACCTCCTCCTTTAAAGACGAGGACGAGCCGGTACTGTTGGTAGATATTGGGGGCGGGTCTACCGAGTTTGTTTTAGGTCAGCGCGGGCAGGTAATGGACACTATTTCCACCAATATGGGTTCGGTGCGGGTTTTTGAGCGTTACCTGGCGCCGGTTATTGCGGATGCTAAACGCGGGGACGGCTCCCTAGATCCTCGCCAGACTCCCGGCATGGCGAAAGCCCTAATAAAAGCCACTTCCGCAATTGATGAATTAATAGATGAGGCTGATCAAAAACTAGGGTTAGACCGCGCCCGCACCCTGATTGGGGTAGCCGGAACGGTCACTACCATTACTGCCCACGCCCTCGGCTTAGAAGAATACCAGCCCGAAAAAATCCATGGCTCGCGGATAACGCCCGCGCAAATGCTGCGGTCGTGCAACTGGATGATGAATCAGCCGGTATCTGCGCGCGCCGCCCTAGGGTATATGCCCACCGGACGCGCCGATGTTATCGGCGCGGGTGCGCTGGTATGGTCCCGAATTATTGAACGTATCAACGGGGAAATCGAACCTGACGGCAGCGGTTTGAAAGAAATAATAACTTCAGAAACCGACATATTAGACGGCATTTCCCTGTCAATCTTGCCCTAGGGATTTAGCTGTCCTCCTCCTATTAACCAATCGAGATAAAGGCGGTACCGACGGGGTGAGGGGCGTCCTAAATCCAGGAGCTAAACCACATCCGCCAACCCCAATGTGAATAGGGAATCGGCATCCCGCTAACTACCGGATAGAAGAATAGCGCGACCAGTAAAATCACGATAACCAGGGCAATCCCCATCGAAACCGCGATATCGGGAGTGCGTCGCGCAGGGGCAACTAGCTGATCTCGGCACGCTATCAGCGGCTCGGGATGAGGCCGCAATAACCCCAGAAGAAGCCCGATCAGATAGGCAACCGCTAAAGCTAGGAAGGGAGTTAGCACCACCATATAGAACATAAAAATGGTGCGATACCAGTACAGGAGCCAGGGTGCCCATAGTCCCAGATAGCCGACCAGGATTACTCCCGCTCGCCAGTCACGGCGAACGAAGGTACAGTAAATAATCACTGCCAGGGCGATTACTCCCACCCACCACAGCATCGGGTTACCCAGTGAAGACATAGCTTCCACCGTGAAATCCCCATTATCGCCATGCGGTTTTTCAAACAGCATGGAGGTAGGGCGCTGATTAATCAGCCATTGCCACGGATAAGACTGATAGGGGTGTTTACTGGTTACCCCAGTGTGGAACTTCATCACTTCACTCATATAGGTGAGGTAATCAGAAATCGGATCTAACCAAGAGGAATCTCCGGCCGCGGAGGCCGTTTTTCCATGCCCCCAGGCGTTAGGGTGGGTAAACCAGTTCCACCAGTTCAGCAAATACACCGCGAAGGCTACTAAGACTAGCTGTGCGAACGCCGGCAGTCCTCCTCGAAGAACCGCCCCCAGCCAAGCACGTTGCTTACCTTTAATACCGGGATATTGCTTACTGAGCGCGCTAGGGGATATCCGCAGCACCGAAAGCCGCAAAGTTAGATCCCGTAAGAAGACGAAAATACCGCACACTGCCAACAGATAAAGTCCGGACCATTTCACCGCGCAGGCACATCCTAGCCAGATCCCCGCTGCTACCAGCCACCAGCGCATTCCCGTCAGGTCGTTGCCCAGCTCTGCTCCCAACAACTCGCGAGCCATCCTTCGGCGCACCTGCAGTTGGTCATAAACCACGCATAGCACTCCAGCCAGGCAAAACACCGCTAAGATCCCATCTAAGAGCCCTACGCGCGAGAGGGAAATCGCTACTCCGTCGGTGGCGATAAAAATCCCTGCAATCCCGGTGAGAATCCAAGAGTCAAATAATGCCCAAGCTAGACGGCAGGTTAGATACACCAAGATAATCCCGGAGATAGCGGCCGCAATCCGCCAGCCGAAAGGATTTGACCACCCGAAAAGCTTCATCCCCAAACCAATAATCCATTTACCCAGGGGGGGATGTACTACAAATGCCGGATCGGCGGTGGCTGCCGCAAAATCCCCGGCAGCGAACTTAACGTCCTCTCCTTTGGGCCAGTTAGTTTCGTAACCAAAATGCCACAGAGAATAGGCATCTTTTACATAGTAGGTTTCATCGAAAATCAGTTTGCGGGTGACACCCAGGCGGGGTAAGCGCGTGATAGCGGCTACCACGCAAGCGATAAGGGTAACTATCCAGGATCGCCTGTTGTTGATTGCCTCTTTGTCTCGCTGCCCACGCCATCCGAGCAGATAGAGTCGAGGCAGTGAGGTAACAGAAGTCCACGAAGGTGCGGGTGGACGCCTGCGGCGAGATTTAGGCTTGAGCTTGTCGCTTGTCGTCAAAGTTTTTCGTGCCGCTGCCGGTGGGGGCGGAGCGGGACGTCCAGGCATTGCTTGCATGTACTCGATATTATCCGGATAGGGCATAATTGCGAGAGTGGAACAGTTTTCCTGGGATGCAGGCGTCATCGCTTTAGCGGCAACCCCGATTGGTAATCTCGCTGATGCTACCCCCCGTCTGATTAGCGCCTTCGAACAGGCAGATTTGATTGCAGCCGAAGACACCCGCCGCACCGGGCTGCTACGCGAACGCTTGGGGATTACTCGGCACGCCCCCCTAGTTTCTTGCCATGAACACAATGAACAGGCGAAAGCCGAACAAATAGTTTCCCACGCCGCACATGGTCAGCGAGTTCTGTTGGTAACTGACGCGGGAATGCCTACGGTTTCTGACCCTGGATATGTGATTGTGCAGGTGGCGATAGCGCGCGGGGTGCCGCTGACGGTACTGCCTGGCCCGTCTGCCCCCCTCCTCGCCCTCGCCCTCTCCGGGTTGCCTACGGATCGCTTTTGCTTTGAAGGGTTTTTGCCGCGCAAACAAACTGCTCTAAGGCGACGGTTAGAGGAGCTTTCTAGCGAGGAACGTACCATGATTTTCTTGGAGTCTCCCCGGCGTTTGGAAGTAACTCTGGGGGCTCTTGCCCAGGTTTTCGGCACTGGTCGCTCTGCTGCGGTCTGCCGGGAACTCACCAAGATGCATGAGGACGTGTGGCGGGGCAGTCTTGGCGAACTTAAAGAAAAAGCAGCCGAGGTGCGCGGAGAAATCGTGCTGGTGGTGGCAGGAGCTACGCCGCGCACTCCCTTGACGCCTAAGGAAGCAGTTGGGCTCGTCCTTGGCCGGGTTGAGGACGGAGAAAGACTAAAAGAGGCCGCTAAAGCGGTAGCCGCTCAAAGCGGGATCAGCGCTAAGGTGCTTTATAACCAGGCGCTTGCGGAGCGAAAATAACCAGGTCTTTAGGTATATTTTGCTTCCGGCAATGGGGCATTAGGATAGAGGTATGACTCATGTTTTATCCGCTGTTGCTTGGCCTTACGCCAATGGTCCGCGTCATATTGGACACGTAGCCGGTTTTGGTGTCCCCTCCGATGTTTTCAGTCGCTATATGCGAATGGCGGGACATGAGGTATTAATGGTGTCGGGAACTGATGAACACGGTACCCCGATTTTGGTGCAGGCAGAGGCAGAGGGAATTTCGCCCCAAGAACTAGCAGACCGCAACAACCGGCTAATCGTAGAAGATTTGGTGAACCTGGGGCTATCCTATGACCTGTTCACCCGCACTACCACCGGCAATCATATTGCCGTTACCAAAGCCATGTTTGCACAGGTGCGTGACAATGGCTACCTGATTGAAAAGCGAGCTATGGCCGCAATTAGTCCCTCCAGTGGCCGGGCACTACCGGATCGCTATATCGAAGGCACCTGCCCGCTGTGTGGAGCCGGCGGGGCGCGGGGAGATCAATGTGACAACTGTGGTAAACAGCTAGATCCCATCGATTTGATTGACCCGGTTTCAAAAATCAATGGGGAAACCCCCAAGTTTGAGGAAACCTCCCACTATTTCCTGGATTTGCCCGCCCTCGCGGACGCCCTCGGGGAATGGCTTGACGAACGCGAGGCCTCCGAGACTTGGCGGCCTAACGTAATCCGCTTTTCCAAGAATATTCTGGCGGAAATTAAGCCGCGCGCTATGACCCGCGATATTGACTGGGGGATTCCGGTTCCCGGTTGGGAAGATCAGCCCAGCAAGCGCCTATATGTGTGGTTTGATGCAGTGGTGGGATATCTATCTGCCAGCATCGAGTGGGCGCGGCGCATCGGCCAGCCAGAACGTTGGCGGGAATGGTGGAATGATCCCCAGGCTCGTTCCTACTACTTTATGGGCAAAGACAATATCGTTTTCCACTCCCAGGTCTGGCCAGCGGAGCTACTCGGCTATAACGGCGAGGGCGAGCGCGGCGGTGAGCCCGGAGAAATGGGGCGGCTCAACCTGCCCACCGAAGTGGTCTCTTCGGAATTCCTAACTATGGAGGGTAAGAAATTCTCGACCTCTAAATCCGTGGTGATTTATGTGCGGGATATGCTTTCGCGCTACCAGGCCGATGCCTTGCGCTACTTTATTTCCGCAGCTGGCCCCGAAAATCAGGATGCTGACTTCACCTGGGCAGAGTTCGTGCGCCGCACCAATGACGAATTGGTTGCTGCCTGGGGAAACTTGGTTAACCGGGTGGCTTCGATGATTCATAAACGAGTGGGAGCGATTCCTCAGCCTGGACAATTACACCCCGAGGATAAACAGTTATTAGACCAGGTTAAATCCGGATTTGCTGAGGTAGGACAGCTGATTGCAACCCATCGGCAAAAGGCAGCGTTGCAACAGATTATGCATCTGGTGTCACTAGCGAATCAATATGTAGCCGCCACCGAGCCCTTCAAATTGAAAACTCCGGAGACGCAGGAGCGCCTGCACACGATACTATGGGTGTTAGCACAGGTAATTGCGGATCTGAATCTGATGTTTTCGCCGTTTTTACCGTCCTCGGCTAATGCTATCGACCGGGTGTTCGGCGGGCAAGGGGATATTGCCCCCATGCCTCGTATTGAAGAAGTTAAAGATTTAGACCAAACTAGAGAAGACGGTTCAGATTTCATCTACCCCATTATTACGGGCGATTACAATGACGTTCCACATTGGGGAAGGCATGAAATTCAAATCGGAAGGTCAGTTTCTAAACCCAAACCCGTGTTTCAGAAGCTAGAACCTGAGATTATAGAAGAGGAATTAGCCAGGCTCGCTTAAGAGCCGCGGCATAAAGGAGAACGTACGTGGCTGGGTTTTGGCAACGCTTGAAAAGACTCTTTAGAGGGTCTTCTGCTCGTGACGACGAGCGCGACTCCCGCCTGCCGTTGGCCTTGGAAAGCGCTGATAAACAGGCGGATACATCTGAGAGCGAACGGACAGTTTACGAATCATCCGGGGTTGTGATTTTAGAAGACCAGACGCTATCTGATAATCAAAGTGAGGAAGCATCTTCTGAATCTGCCGTCCCTAACTCAGCAGAAGAAAAAAGAGAAGAACCTGCCCCTAGTTCCCAAGAGCAGACCGCGGAACCGTCCCTACCTGACCCGGTAGCTCCAGTGGAAAATGCCGTTCCTGACTCAGACACCTCTAAGTCCCAGCCTGCAGCCCAGCCAACAGACACCTCTACTACCCCTGCAGAAAATGACGAAGATAACTCAGTAGAGATTCCGGTGGAACCAGTAGTGGAGCCAGGTAAGAAACTTCCGGTGCACGGGGTGAAAACTGCCGATATTTGTGCAACTAGCGACCAGGAAACCTACGGGGCACCTGCTATTGACCGCACCCCGGGACGCAAACTAATTTTGGTATTTGAAAAGCACCCTGCGAATGGACACACCCAGGTGTGGTATACCCGCAGCCGGGATCACGGAATCAGTTGGGAAGAGCCACGTGTTCTTTTCGATCAAGAAACTTACACTGATTCCGGTCAATCTTTCACTGACCCCCAGATAATCATTTCCCAAGTCACCGGGCGGGTTTTTATCGCCGTAACCACCCGCAGCGATGATGATGAATCCCAAAACCATATTGCGGTTGCCTTAAGTGATGACGAAGGTGATACCTGGCGATACCGCGATTTGACCAGCCTAGTTGACGGTGATCAAAACTGGGTTTCGCGGCGCACCGCCCATGGACACGGGGTGCAGCTGCGACACGGAATTTGGACCGGCAGGCTCGCCTATGTGGCAGTAGCCACCGATGCTGACGGTAAACGAGGCGCGGTAGCGGTTTGTTCCGACGACCAAGGAATTTCCTGGTGGGCAGGTAAATTTGCTGGGGAAAAGGTTGTACAGGCTACGATTACCGAACTTTCCGACGGGAAATTGGTAATGGGCTGTATTGAAGAAACCGATCAAGGATTAGCTTTCAACGCGTATGCCTCCGCAGATGGCGGTCGCAGTTTCACAGAGCATTTAGATAAAAAGGCTTTGGGAAATACCCTGCCAACAGCGGTGGAGAGAGCTTTTTATTCTGCCCCCGAACACACCGAACAGTCCCGGGTAATGCTAGCAGTGGCGTGCAACCAAAATGGACAGGGAACTGTACGTTCCATGTTTGATTTTGCTTCCGAACTTTTAGGGGTTATTCCTTTCACCTCTCAACCAGTCAATACGCTTGATGTGGTGTCTTTAGAAGATATTCGGATTGTCGCGATTGCATACGAGACTGACTCCGGTATTTCGGTGGCGGCATTTTGCATCGATGCCTTGTCTCTGAAATATCTTGCGGTTGGTTGGAACGCCACCGAGGAAGAGCAAAATCAAGTTCTGCGACGTGCTGGTTTGCTCTCTCGCAGGTAATATCCAGTTATTTTAAGTTTAATGATAGATTTTAACGCGCTTTTTTCTGCTGATACCCCCACGTCTCAAACCCTGCTTCCGGGCGCAGTTGCGGCAGGTTCGCATCCGTCCTCACCCGCTGCTCCCTCCGACCCGAAAGAAATTGTTTCAGGTTTGAACGAGCCCCAGCGGCAAGCCGTGGAGCATCAAGGCCAGCCGTTGCTGGTGATGGCGGGAGCCGGATCCGGGAAAACTCGAGTTTTAACCCGCCGTATTGCCTATCTTCTGGCTACCGGCAGGGCGTATCCCTCGCAAATCTTAGCCATTACCTTTACGAATAAAGCGGCTGCAGAAATGCGAGAAAGGGTTAGTTCTCTGATCGGACCACAAGCGAGCCAAATGTGGGTGTCAACTTTTCACTCTGCTTGCGTGAGAATCCTACGTCGTTACGCCGAGGCTGCTAACCTTAAGGCTTCTTTTACGATTTACGATCAAGCGGATGCTACCCGTTTGGTTTCCATGATTCTAAAAGAGCTACAGCTTGATCCCAAACGGTATCCAGCTAAGAAAATTCAAAATCGCATTTCTGATTTAAAGAACTCCTTAATCGACCCCGACACCTACCTCGCGAGTGCGGGTCTGGGGTCAGATGCCGAGGTAGTGGCGAAGGTCTACCCGGTGTATCAACAGCGCCTAAATGCAGCTAATGCCCTAGATTTCGATGATTTGATTATGCGCACGGTACAGTTGTTCCAGACGAATCCCCTGGTACAGGCGAGTTTTTGTCACCGTTTCCGTCACGTGCTGGTTGACGAATATCAAGATACTAACCATGCACAGTACGTGCTGGTCAAGTTGCTGTCTGGGGTAGCCGGTGCGGCAATTAACCAACCGGAACAGCTAGAGGGCGAGCCGGTCACTGCCGCGGAACTTACGGTAGTTGGAGATTCTGACCAATCCATCTACGCTTTCCGGGGCGCCACTGTGCGCAATATCGAAGAATTTGAAAAGGATTTCCCCGGGGCACGCACTATCTACCTGGAACAAAATTACCGTTCCAGTGGGAATATTTTGGCGGCCGCTAACGCGGTGATTTCGCATAACCAGAGTCGGCACAAGAAAAAGTTATGGACTGATTCGGGCGAGGGCGAAAAAGTAGGAGTACGGATATCTGCAGCTGATCGTGATGAAGCACTTTCGGTAGTGGAAGAAATTAATAATCTGGTAGGCGCGGGATATACCTACGGTGATATTGCGGTTTTTTACCGGATAAATGCTCACTCGCGCCTCCTAGAAGAAACTTTGACCCATGCGGGGATTCCCTACCGGATTATTGGTGGCACCAAGTTCTATGAACGTAAAGAAATCAAGGACGCGATCGCCTATTTGCAGCTGGTGGTTAATCCCGATGACGCGGTGTCTTTTACCCGCGTGATCAACACTCCCAAACGTTCCTTGGGTAACAAGGCACAAGCGACACTGCAGGCCGCGGCGAATACCTATGATGTATCCCTGGGGCGAGTGGCAGCTTTAGTATGGCTGCAGGAGCTGGGGGAACAGCGTCCTAGTGCGGCTGCGGATACCAACCTTTCGGGGATGAGCGAAACGGTGCCCGATAACGCCGAGATTAGCGGACTTACCCCCCGGGCGCGCACCAGTATCGCTCAGTTTTGGGATTGCTTAGTTTCTGCCCGGCAATCCTATCTCGAGGGCGCACCGTTGAAGGAAAGTTTGCAGACGGTACTGACCGAGTCGGGATATTTGAAGTCTTTGGAGGGATCAAAGGATCCCCAGGACGGGGTACGCTTGGATAACCTTTCGGAATTTTATAACGTGGCTTCCCAGTTTAGCGAAGATGAACCGGAAGGTACCTTGGTGGATTTTTTGGAGCGGGTGGCTCTGGTGGCCGATGCGGATCAACTCCCAGGTGACCAGCGAGGACAAGTCACTTTGATGACCGTACATATGGCGAAGGGCTTAGAGTTCCCGGTGGTGTTTGTGACCGGATTAGAAGAAGGTACTTTCCCGCATTCGCGCGCCTTAGGAGAGGCCGGGGAAATGGCGGAAGAAAGGCGCCTAGCGTATGTGGCGATTACCCGCGCGCAGCAAAAAGTATATTTGACGGCCGCCCACAACCGACAAATGTGGGGAGAAACCCGCTGGCAGCCGCTGTCTCCGTTCTTGCTGGAGGTTCCGACCGAGTTAATGGATCAACCCGACCAGTTAAGTAAGAGTAACGGGCAGTTTGAATTTTCCTTCGATACCTCTTCCTCTTGGAGCTCCGGGAGCAGTTGGGGGAGCAGTTCTCGCGGACGCAAAAACAGTTCTGGGTACCGCAGTCGCGGTGAGAACAACTACCAGTATCGAACTGGCAAGTATCGGGATGAGGACGCCACCGGACCGGCATTCGGAGCAGGCGGAACCGGTAAGATTTCGCGACGCGAAACCGGCAAAGTGAAACGTCTGGGAACTGAGCTGGGGGCACGTACCGATGCCAATGCTTCTATTGGTAAAGCCGTTGAGGTCGGTACGGGAGATCGGGTGCGCCACGACAAATTTGGGGAAGGTACGGTGATCGCCATTGAAGGGCGGGGTCGTTCTAAGAGCGCCAAAGTAGAGTTCGCGGGGGGAGTAACCAAACGGCTCTTGTTACGTCTAGCACCGATGGAGAAAATCTAACCTGCCTGGGCTGAGCGGTTATACCTGGTCTTAATCAGTTGTCCTGAAAAACGAATATTGGGGGTGGGCAATATGCCCACCCCCAATAATTTAGCTCCACCCGACCTCAAAAGGTTAGGTAAGCAAAAAGGGGTTTAAAGGATTCCCAGTTCCTTAACGGTAGCGATTTCTTCTTCAGCTGCCTTCGCGTTAGCCACGATATGCTGCTTGGTCTTTTCGGGGAGCTCCAGACCTTCCACTACCTGGTACTGTCCGTCTTTGCAGATGACGGGCATACCGTAGATGAGGCCTTCGGGAACTCCGTATTCTCCGTGAGAGGGACCGGCGAAAGTAGACCAGTCGCCCTCGGGAGTACCTAGCGCCCAGGTGTGCATATGGTCGATAGCGGCCGAAGCGGCCGAAGCGGCCGAAGAAGCGCCCCGTGCCTCAATAATGGCAGCGCCCCGCTTAGCTACGGTAGGTACGAAGTAGTCATCCAACCAAGCCTCATCAACCAGTTCTGGAGCCGGCTTGCCGTCTACAGTAGCAAAGGTGAGGTCAGGGTATTGGTCAGCAGAGTGATTACCCCATACGATCATCTTCTTGATGTCTTTGACTGCCGCGCCAGTCTTTTCGGCTAGCTGGGAGATAGCGCGGTTGTGATCCAGGCGCATCATAGCGGTGAAACGCTCTGCCGGTACATCCGGAGCCGACTTAGAAGCAATGTAGGCGTTGGTGTTCGCCGGGTTTCCGACTACCAGTACGCGAATATCATCGGCAGCATTATCGTTAATAGCTTTGCCTTGCGGGCCGAAAATGCCACCGTTGGCGGCTAGGAGGTCTGCCCGCTCCATGCCTTTACTGCGGGGGCGAGCTCCCACCAAAAGTCCATAGGAGCACCCGGCAAAGGCCTGGTTGGGATCATCGTAAATATCTACCCCTGCCAGTAGCGGGAATGCCGAGTCGTTAAGCTCCATTGCGGTTCCCTCTGCAGCTTTAACTGCTTGCGGGATTTCCAGTAGGTTCAACTTTACGGGCTGATCGGGACCCAGCATAGCGCCCGAGGCAATACGGAACAGGAGGGCATATCCGATGTTACCGGCAGCGCCGGTAACGGTAACGGTAACAGGTTTCTTGCAGCAGCATTCTGCCATGTGATTCTCCTTCGATGAGAATTGTTTTCCTACCGACCGCTCCCGGTCGGTCAAGCCAACTAGACTTATGTTTCAACCCTAACGCTTTAAGGTGGCATCTGCCACTAAAAGATTTCTTAAAAATACCTATATAAATGCAGGAAGTAAGGTGCCTCTCGATATCGAGAAATCTTTCTTGACCCTTAGTCCTAACTGGGCGCACCTGTCAGATATTATTTATAGACCCGTCCTTAAAGAATCTCCGGTAACTATCGTTATTTCCTGCCGGTAAAAATCAGATGTTCATAAAGGAAGAACCGTAAAATAGTTCCTAAAATCAATCCGATAATATTGGCAGAAATATTGTCAGCAAGCAGCGAGGTAAACCCCAACAGGTAGTGGCTGACACCCAGACAAATCACTGCAGGTACCATTCCGAGCACGTTAACTACCGCGAAGCCGATAAACTCTTGCAGGCGGTTATCGGTGCGTTGACTGCGGAAAGTCCATTGCCGGTTTACCACCCAAGAAAACACGGTGGCTACCGCGGCGGCCAAAATCTTGGAAGTCAAAGGATGAGAGGAAAGCCAACTTACCATTAGCAGGTTGAAAACCGACACATCAACCAGGTAGTTCATCCCGCCTACCAGGCAGAACTTAATAATTCTAGTCAGGCGTCCCGGGGCAGCCAGATAGGTGTATAGTTTTCCCACAACTTAAGACTACAGACGGGAATAGACCGGAGTAATCTGCGCGGTTCGTGCGTTCGAAAGCCGATCGCTGCGCCGCCCATCTGCCAGCTGTCCCTGTGCCCAATTGCCTACGCAGTACATGTTGTTCTTCTTGTCTAACATGCAAGTAAAGGTACTGCCCATGAAGATAGTGGAACGATCATTTGCCCCCAGGCGGGCATCTAAACCGCTGACTGCCGGAGCAGCCCCGACGATCTGAGTATTGCTGCGGGCAACCCGTTTAGTTAAAGCAATGCCTGGCCCGAGTTGTCCGAAGTCATTGCGTCCCCAACAATAGGTAGTGCCATTGGAAGTAACTGCACAGCCTCCGTAATAGCCCAGATAAACCTGGCTGACTTGTGGAAGGGAACTGATCAGCTCGGGCTGCAACATCTTGCCCCTAGTGAACATATCGCCAGGCTTACCTGCCTGACCATCGGTATTGATTCCCCAACAATAAAGCCGCTTGTTTTCACTGATTGCACAACTGCGATCCCCGGCGGCACGCAGAGAAACAAACTTCATATTTGAAACCGGTGCCGGCCGCAGCTGGTAATCTACTGCCAGGCGGTCATTCCAGCCGTCCCAGCCAGCTTTTACTCCCCAACAATAAACCGTGCCGTCTTGCTTGAGTGCACAGGTATGGTCGTTACCGGTAGCAACCTCTTTCACATTGGTCATTACCGCTACCGGCTTTAGTTGATTGCCGATGTTAGTGCTGTTGCCAACCTGCGCCATTTCATTGGCTCCCCAGCAAGAAAGCACTCCGGAGTTGGAAAGGGCGCAAGCATGACGCCCTCCCGTAGCAATTTGGGCGGTATCTGCTGCCAGGTTCCCTACCCGTAGCGGATTGAAGGATCCCGACAATTGGGTACGGGATTTAACCTGTCCCAGTTGTCCAAAGGAATTATCGCCCCAACAGTACACCAACTTGTCGGTGCCCAGACCGCAGGTGTATTCCCGACCGGTGGAAATCTGAGTAAACTTCACCGGCTGATTCGCGATGGTCTGCGGCATTATGGCTGGCTGACGGGTTATAGGGATCCCCAGCTGGCCAGAATCGTTCACCCCCCAGCAGCGGGCGGTACCATCGGTGCGTAAACCGCAGGCAAAGGAGCCAGAAGCAGAGGCGCGTCGTAAATCCTGAGCGACTCCCACAGGTTGCACGGTATCGGAGGGCGAAGTGGTCTGGTTGAAAGTGGGAACCGGCGATGGTCCGGGTTGTACCGGACGTAAAGACAGAATAATGCGCGGACCGTTAAAGGTGGGAGTAGGGGAAGGGCCGGGCATTATCGGATCGTAATCCGAGGTAGGAGTGGTGGAGGTGGGCTGGGGGTTTACCGGTGTTAGCGTGATTTCGTAGGTAGGTTTTACGGCTCCCGCGATGGAGGTAGTGGGGGCGATGATTAGGGTTCCCAGAGCAAGGAATACTGCTATTACTGCTAATGTTACCTGCACGCCAATCCGTCGTTTAGACGCGGCATCACGCATCTGGGGTCACCTCCCGTCCAACCTCAGGTTAAACCAATACTCCTCAGTCCATTCTAACCTATTTTTAACGAACTTTGAAGTTAGATAGTAGTTAAAATCTGACTAAATTTACCCAAGAAATCCCGATTAGGGGTATCAGTAGCCCTCTGCTGAAGTAACCTGTAACTATGAGTATTTTAGTTACGGGAGGTGCCGGTTATATTGGCGCCCATGTGGTTCGTCTCTTACAGCAACGTGGAGAAAAGGTAGTCGTCGTTGATGACCTCTCCTACGGTAGTCCTACCCGGATTGGGGACGCGAAACTGGTGCAACTTGATGTTTCCAGTTCTGGTGCCCGTAAGACTCTATTCCAAACCCTCATTGACGAGGACGTCACGGCAGTTATCCATTTTGCTGCGCGTAAACAGGTGGGGGAATCGGTAGAAAAACCCATGTGGTATTACCAGCAGAACGTTGGGGGACTGGCCAATATGATGTCCGCTATGCGTGATGCCGGGGTTCGGCAAATGATTTTCTCGTCCTCAGCGGCAGTCTATGGGCAGCCAGATGTACCCGTGGTGCCGGAAGAACTTGCCGGTAAACCCATTAATCCCTATGGGGAAACCAAACTGATTGGGGAATGGATGATGGCAGATTGTGAACGTGCCTGGGGGTTGCGTTGGATCGGTCTGCGCTACTTTAATGTTGCCGGATCTGGGTGGGATGATTTGGGTGATCCCGCTCGTCTAAACCTGATCCCGATGGTGCTTGAACGTCTGGCACAGGGCAAACACCCAGCTATCTTTGGTAGTGATTATGACACTCCCGATGGTACTTGCGTGCGCGACTATATCCACGTAAAAGACCTGGCTGAAGCGCATTTACATGCTCTTGATTACGTTGCTTCCGGGCAAGAGATGGAACACCATACTTTCAATGTGGGCACTGGGCAAGGTACTTCCGTAAAAGAAATTGTAGAGGGATTGCGGCAAGTTACCGGGATTGATTTCGAAGCCGATGAGCAGCCTCGTCGCGCCGGGGATCCCGCTCAGCTAATCGGGGACACTACGCGGATTCGCGTTGACTTGGATTGGAAAGCAGAATACGGAGTCAAGGAGATACTTGAATCTGCCTGGAGTGCTTGGCAGGCCGGGCCAGATCGGATTTCAGGCGCTTAAGCCAGTCGGTAACTGCTGCTTGTTCTTCCCCGGCTGCGATAGTTTGGGGAGTTCCAGGACTCTGATTGCTACCAATAAACCGGGTTTGGACTCTATCTGGCCAGGTTTATTGGCCGGCGCCGTTTCCTAGCCAGGCTACTGGAATTGGTGATATTGACTAGGCTGCAGAGTACCTTGTTTGAAAGCAGACCAGAAACCGGGAGTTTTCTGCTGATCTAAGAGCACCATAGCCCCGTGTCCACCGCGGTAATAAGCCATTCTGGCAATGGGAGGAACTCCGGTGAGGTCACTGCTGGAGACGCTGCGATAGGCAAACAGCATCTTACCCAGTGCCCAGGCTCCCGAATCAGAATCACAAGTCAGATTGCTTGCCCCTGCGTTTGCTAGGTTCCGTTGTTTTAGGGGGTTAAGGAAGGTCGAAGGGGTGATGAGGGTGCGCGACAGCTTAGAAACCACTTGGCGTTGACGCTCGGCTCTGCCGATATCCCCACGCGGATCTTGGTGCCGCATCCTGGAAAATGCCAACGCAGTTGCCCCGTCGGCCTGGTGACAGCCGCTCTTCCATTTCAAAGCGGAATCGGCATCGGCGACATCATAGTCGAGACAGAGTTCCACCCCGCCTGCCGCGTCTACTAGTTGGGTAACCGCCCCCATAGTTACCTCAACATAGTGATCTACTTTGACGCCGCTTACACCCTCCACCGTTTTTACCAGTAGTTTCGGTCCGCCGAATGCATAGGAAGCATTTAATTTATTGAGGCCGTGCCCAGGAATTTCCACTGCGGTGTCACGGGGTAGGGATACCAGTTCCGCTACCCCATTAACTTTGCGTAGCAACATGATGCTGTCGGCACGGGCGCCTTGAACCCAAGGTTGTTTCACGCCCCCATCGCTGCCATCGGAACGTTGATCGGAGCCGGCGATGAGCCAAGTTTCACCCTCACTAGCTGGTAGCGCTGAAAGGGCATCAACTCGGTTCAGCTGAGAATCCACGAGGTACCACAGGTACAGCGGCCAGGCGATAACGAAAATAACGAGCACAGTGAGTGCCCATTTAAAAACTCGACGCGCAGGGAGATGGGCACGAGGAATCCGCGGCGAGCGGGAAGGCGGGATAGGCTCCAGTTTGGGAGCGGCGACTTGTCTTTGACGCGAGCTAGAGTCTACCGGCAGACGATCTGCGGGCATTACCCGGGTGCGGGTAGGAACCGTGCGTCCCGCAAAACGGGACTCAGAGCGTGGCTGTATGGGAATTTCTTGTGCCTTTGAACTGGAGGGAGCGGGGCTACCCCCTTGATCTTTGAGGCGCCGGGAGATCGCCGGGCGCGAAGGAAGATCCGGGGCGGAGTAAGTGCTTTCGGAATTGCTGGCTAATCGATTGGAGTCCGAAGTGGGATTGGCGGAAACAGCAGAACGCCGCCGCCTTTGCTGTGGAGCGTAGGAGGGCGGAACTGATTGACTTGGCCGGGGGCGGCGCCTATTGGGAGGCGGGAAAGATTCCGGTAGGTTCTGCTGACTCAAGTTATTTGCTTCCTAACTGTTGACCGGAGGGTGCTTTAATTTCGTGCTTCGCATTTACGTTGTAGTTCCGCTAGTTCTTCGGGACTTAATTTGGAATTAAGTGACCCGCTTTGCCTCATGTCCTGTGCTGGCTTCGATTCTTGGGTAGTAGACTCCGAAGTCTCGGGGGTCTGACTGGGAGTAGCAGAAGGGGCAGAACTGTCCTGCGGGGTCTGGGAAGCAGGGGTCTGTTCGGTAATAGTGCGAACATTACCGTTCCCGTCTCGCACTTCTACCCCGGCAGGTAGGGGAGTGTCATTTATGAAGGAATCCCAAATCGGCTCGGCTTTCTTTTCCGAAAGCAATAGACGGTTCCGGTCAAAGGGAGCCTCGTAGACCGGGAGGGTGAGGAAGAGCAGATTATCTGGCTTAAGTGATTGTAAAGACCACCCCAACCCGCTTAACTGGGAAACCGAAGATAGTCCCTCGGATACGGTCAAAGCCCCTAGACCATTACCTACGAAGCCATAAAGCTGATTCAGGGATGTAAACATGTTCTTTTTTAAGGCAGCTCGCATCATGATACCCATAACTGCCTGTTGACGCTGGATACGTTGGATATCGGAGCCATCGGATCCTTTGACTCCGTGGCGCACTCGCGCGTAGGCTAAGGCCCGTTTACCATCGAAATGCTTACAGCCAGGCTCTAGCTCTAGCCCGGAGTTTTTCTGGTCTTTTATCTTGGTGGGGACGTAAATGTTGATTCCCCCTAGGGCATCGATCATTGAAGAAAAGCCATTGAAATCCACCACTATGGATTCATCAATACGCATCCCGGAGAGTTTTTCCACTGTTTTCCAGGTACACACTACCGCCGAGGCGCGGTCACCACCTAAGGATCCAATCGAATATGCCCAGTTAAATTGGGCTCTTTGAGGTTCAGAACTGCTGCCATCACTACGCTGACAGGAAGGAATGTCGACAATTAGATCTCGAGGAATAGAAACTACGTTTACCTGGGAACGATCCTTCGAGATATGCATAATCATCGTGGTATCGGAGCGTTCAGTGGGATCGTCATTATTAGTTAAAGTCTGGTTACCTTTACCGGATCGAGAGTCAGAACCAATTATCAAAATATTGAGGGCGCGCCCGTCGTAGGAATCCGGGGGAGTTCGCCCTAGTAAAGAAGAGGCGCCTAGATTGGTTACCCGCCCGGATAAGTCGGAGTAAATCAAAAGGCCTGCCGCTAAAGAAAACGATAGTAGAAACACCAAGGCACAGGACAAAGCACGTCGTATCTTAGGAGGATAAGGCGGGTTATTAGCGTGGCGAATACGTCCCATATACTCTTTCGCGCTCTTCTTGTGTGAACTCACGTGTCCTACTTTATGTTGTCTGCGCCTAATTGTAACGATTTGGATAAGGAGTTAAGGAAGTTGCCAATTTATCGGAGCTGCACCTAACTGTTGCAACCAGGAATTGGTACGCGAAAACGGCCGCGAACCGAAGAATCCTCGGGAAGCAGACAGAGGTGAGGGGTGGGCAGACTCTACGCAAGGAGTGTCTTTCAGAGCGGGACGCAAAGATTGTGCCTGCTTGCCCCATAAGATGGCGACTAGGGGACGATCTCGCTTCACCAAGGCAGAAATAGCGCAGTCGGTTACCTCTTCCCAGCCGCGACCCCGGTGAGACCCGGCTTCATTGGGGGAGACAGTGAGTACCCGATTTAGCAGCATTACGCCCTGCCCTGCCCAGGGTCGCAAATCCCCACTGCTGGGGAGAGAACAACCCAGATCTTCCTGAAGCTCTTTGAAAATATTCTGTAGCGACTTCGGAATGGCAACTCCCGGTTTTACCGAAAACGACAGTCCCATTGCATTGCCCGGGGTGGGATAGGGATCTTGTCCCACGATCAACACTTTTACCTGATCAAATGGGTAAGTGAAAGCTCGAAAAATGTCTTTGCCTGCAGGAAAATAGTTATTTCCTTCCTCGCGCAGCATTTTACCCATCTCGCTGATTTTGCCTGCTACCGGCTCCATAGCTGGTACCCAGGAGGGGTGCATGATCTTTTCCAGGTTGCTACTCATGCTGCTACTTTACCCTGTGTACGCAGATAAACCAGGAGGGGCAAATATGGTTTATCGGCGTGGCAGGTAGGCTGCCGGTATCCAGATGCGGTTAATGTGGGCTTGTGAGCAAACAAGAGTTTCCGCCAGATGAATTCGACTCGATGGGTGAAGAAGGTCCCTCGGGTGCTCATCGCCGTCCGATTAGACGCTGGCAAACCCTGCTACCAATCTTGATTGTGTTGGTATTAGGTCCGGCTTTAGCCTGGGGCGGGGTAGCGCTGATGAAAACTACCGGCAAAATCCACGATGTTAAGCCGGTTGCCACCCCCAGTGCTAGCGCTAGTGTTACGGTTCCCAGTAATAGTCCCACCAAAATTGATAAACCTGATAGCACTACCTCGCCAGATGTGAGCGAGAGTCCGGGGGCAAGTGCGGGTAGCTCCGATAAAGAAAATGTACGGGTTTGGGTGCTTAATGCTTCTAATCGATCGGGCTGGGCGAAACAAGTAGCTGAAGAATTACAGTCTGCGGGCTTTAATAATCCGGTAGCGACTAACTCGCGGGCTCGCGGTTTAGAAGGTTCAACGGTGCTGTATCGCGGTGAAGAATATCGGAAAGCTGCCGAGGAAGCCGCTAAAGTTGCGGGCATTTCCCGCGTTTACGACGCCAGTAACGGCAAGTTTCAAATTGGGGATACCGATATCGCCGTTTATCTCCTTGACTAGTTATCTGCTGTTTTTAGGCTCGGCACGGGTGTGCCTTTGGGGTGGCTGATTTCTCTCTCAGGATATTTTGTCCCTGTTGTGGGCGATAGTTTGCGCTTGGCCTAGGAGAGTGCCAAAATCGTATTTAGCACTCGAACCTAGAGAGTGATAAAAATCGAGTTCTTGATGAGGGGGCAATGTTCCGAGACAGGATCGGCGCAGCGTCCTCGTCCGTCGCGGGCATCAAGGCTGGATCAAAGATCTAACCGCGTGGTGCAGTAGCGCCGCGATGGAGGGAATAAAAGCATATGAGCAAAATTATTGCTTTTGATGAGGAAGCTCGCCGGGGAATGGAGCGGGGGCTAAACACCCTGGCTGACACGGTGAAAGTAACGCTAGGGCCGCGTGGTCGCAACGTGGTTTTGGAAAAGAAGTGGGGCGCTCCCACCATCACCAAGGATGGCGTGTCGGTAGCTAAAGAAATCGAGCTGGAAGATCCGTACGAAAAGATTGGTGCTGAGCTGGTCAAAGAGGTCGCTAAGAAGACCGATGATGTGGCTGGTGACGGTACTACTACCGCAACCGTATTGGCTCAGGCGCTAGTGCGCGAGGGACTGCGCAACGTAGTTGCCGGGGCAAACCCGATTGCTCTTAAGCGCGGCATCGACAAGTCGGTTCAGGCAGTTGTGGATCAGCTGCACTCTGATGCGAAAGAAGTTGAAACTCGTGACGAGATTGCGGCTACCGCTTCTATCTCCGCCAACGATCCCGAAATTGGGGCTTTGATTGCGGATGCCATGGAAAAGGTGGGCAATGAAGGCGTTATTACCGTTGAGGATTCCAACTCATTCGGTACTCACCTGGAAGTTACCGAGGGGATGCGCTTCGATAAGGGCTACATCTCTGGTTACTTCGTAACTGACCCGGATCGTCAAGAAGCGGTACTAGAAGACCCCTACATCCTGCTGGTGGAATCGAAAGTTTCCCAGATTAAGGACCTGTTGCCACTACTGGAAAAGGTAATGGCTACCGGTAAGCCGCTGCTGATTATTGCGGAGGACGTAGACGGGGAAGCCCTGACTACCCTGGTGCTGAACAAGATCCGCGGCACCTTTAAGACCGTTGCGGTCAAGGCTCCGGGATTCGGTGACCGTCGCAAGGCTATGCTGCAGGATATGGCGATTCTAACCGGCGGTCAGGTCATTTCTGAGACCGTGGGTCTGACCCTGGAAAATGCCGAGCTGGATATGCTGGGCAAGGCACGCAAAGTGGTTGTTACCAAGGATGAAACCACTATCGTAGAGGGCGCAGGCGCTGCCGAAGATATCGAAGCTCGCGTAAAGCAGATTCGTCAGGAAATCGAGAACACTGAATCTGACTACGATCGCGAGAAACTGCAAGAACGCCTGGCTAAACTGGCTGGCGGGGTAGCAGTGATCAAGTCCGGTGCCGCCACCGAAGTGGAAATGAAGGAGCGTAAGCACCGGATCGAGGACGCAGTTCGTAACGCCAAAGCGGCAGTTGAAGAAGGCATCGTGGCTGGCGGTGGGGTTGCCCTGCTGCAGTCCGGCCTGAAAGCTCTGGATGGCTTGAAGCTTGAGGGCGACGAAGAAACTGGCGCTTCCATCGTTCGGGTGGCTTTGTCCTCCCCGATGCGCCAGATCGCCGAGAATGCCGGTCTGGAAGGCTCGGTAGTGGCGGAACGGGTTGCCAACCTGCCGGCTGGTCAGGGTCTGAACGCCGCCAATGGCGAGTATGAAGATCTGCTCAAGAGCAATATTGCTGACCCGGTTAAGGTTACTCGTTCTGCTTTGCAGAATGCGGCCTCGATCGCAGGCATGTTCTTGACCACCGAAGCGGTAGTAGCTGACAAGCCGGAACCTCCGGCTGCACCTGGCGCCGATGAGGCGGCAGCTGCCGGTATGGGCGGAATGTACTAAACCGTATTTAGTTGGTTTTGCGACCAGGTCGCAAAACCAAGATGATACCAAAGGCGGCGCGGCAAGCAGGGGGTCGGCTCCGGCCCTTGTAGCCCCTCTTTTTGGGGCTTTAGTCGAGCAAGAGGCAA
>NZ_CABTZZ010000015.1 GCF_902489465.1 uncultured Varibaculum sp.
CCCCCCCCCCCCCCCCTTCCATATTTGCGGTGCCTACTGGGGTAGGGATTAAAGCAATCTTCGTTACGGCTGGATTTGCGCAGGAGCGCGAATCTATACCCTTCTCATTTTCTGGGGTGATAATTCTTAAAGCTCCGGCTGCTTAAGGAAATTAAAGTCCAGCTACTGCAGTTGTTTTCTGTGACAATCAGCAGTGTTTTTTAAAATACCCTTTGAAACGGCAGATACACGCTTGTATTATAAAAGTGTTAGGAAAGTGTCTGTTCCTTTTTTCTTCTTGCAGGCAGGTTTTCTCCCGAAAGCTCGTGTAGAGGAAAGGCACTAGTAGCAAGGTTTTGATGAGGAATATAAGAAAATGCATTTTAAGAGGATCCCCCAGTGGGTGCGCTCTGTTTTAGCAACTTTGGCAGGATTCGCAGTTGCTATCACTGGGTTGTCTTACGGGGTAAGTGCTTGGGCTGACGATGGTAATAATCCGGCAGGGGGGGGCACTAAAGCTCCAGGCGGTATTGCCACCCGCGAGGCGATTGAGTCTCCAGGTTCGGCCAAGAAAGGTGACTCCATAGTGGGGCTCACCGGTGTTCCCTATGGGGACAACATCGTCGGTATCAGTAAATATAAGCCGCTAAAAGGTATCCGCGTCTATGCGCAATGGTACGAAAAGAACGGCAAAGCCTATGTTGCCTCCCCGGTGTACACCACTACCTCTGGTGATGACGGCAAGTGGGGCATATCCATGCAGCCATTCCTCATGCCTAATGGCAAAGTAGCCAAGTTTGATGCTGACCCGAATCTTCCAGAAGGTGAAAAGTGGCGGGTTTGGTCCGATAACTGTCCCCAGAAAACTGATTTCTTCGGAGACGGTCGCGACAACGCTTGTTACCCAGATTTAGCGGTCGCCTATACTTACGGGAACGCTTCAATTTACCCGCAGTCGGTCACCTATGAAATTCAAGCGGGAACTAATATCGGAATCGGTCCTAACGTAGTAGAAACCGCTAAAATCTGGTATCAGGAAAAACCAAAGAACGATTTCATGCACCTTCAGGAGGGACAGGAAGGCTATAGCTCTTCTGAGGGAGTAAAAATAAAATCCCCCACCCCCAGCGGAACTGTAGATGGGCGGGTAATCTGGAATAACTTCCGAGATACCGGTACTAACTGGGAGGCTCCCGCCGTTGGGGCGTGGCTGGGGTACGATCCAAAGAAGGGCGATAATCCGGCTCCTAATATGGTGGTGAAAGCCACCTACCTATCCGATTATGCGGTTGCCAAGATTCACAGCGATGCTCCGAAGAGCGAAAAAATGAAGGACGCTGGAATGGAAGCCGATGGTAGCGGAAAAGTCCGCGGAGCCGGCTGGGACTGGAAGAAAGAAGCGGCTCTACAAGAATGGATTAAAGAGCAGATACAGGCTGAGGGCGCAGAAAAATGGTATGCCGAGACTGCTTGGGCTAAAACCAATAGCGATGGCGAATATGCGATTCAGTTCCGGGGAACCTGGGGTGAATCTTGGGACAAATGCGGATACGATTCAAAAGTAACTCCTGACAACACCTGTTTTCAGGGTGAAGGGGAAGTAAACCACGATAAAGCCAGCGAATATGGTTGGCATACTCTGGCTCCCACCTATGAAAAAGGCTCCTGGGTTAATACCCATGTCCTTCATATTGGTGACAAGAAGAACCCGAAGCATATTAACCGCGACTGGCTGTATGTCTCTGTACAGGATGTACCCGAGGGCGCGATAGCGGTCGGTCCCTATATGTACAACAACTTCACCGGTTGGGGTCAAGTTGATATGGCTAACCAAGGCGGTGGCTGGGTTCCCAATAGCTCTGGTGGCTGGGATACCCATGGCACTACGCTTTATAGCAACCAGTCGAATACCAATTTTGGTATCAGTGCGAACATGATTACTTTCGACGTTACGCCCTATGACGCTACTTCTAACTGGGCGAAACCTGGGGATACTGCGCACACCAATACCGGCGGACTGCCATACGAGGGGGCTTTAGCTACTTCCGGTAAATATAAGATTGTGTGGACTACGGATTACAATGCCGGTTCGAACTCGGTAGGAACAGTTCTTAAGGAGTGTGAACTTTCGGCAGCCGATGTCAATGGTCAAATCCCGGATTGTCCTTTCACCGTGCCTAGTGATTTAAAGGAAACCACTACCTATATCGCGGTAATGACTAAAGTTAATCCCGATGGAGTCGCGGTTTCGCAACCAATCGGCGTTGACGGGTTTACTGCCTACGTAACCGAACAGCCGACTTTCCCGTGGGGACAGGTTGGAAAACCGTATCCGGATGGTACTGATGTAACCGTTATCGAGGGCGAAAAAGCTACCGGTTCTCTGCCGGTTTTTGATCCAAAGAAGGTCGATGTCCAGTGGAATTTCACCACTGCGGATGGTAAACCGCTACCGGAAGGCTGGAAGGTTGAGAACACCACCAATAAAGATGGAGTGGTTGACGGCTGGAAACTGGTGGGTACTCCCACCAAGGCCGGTAATTATGATGTACGCATTTTAGCTACTGCCACCGGCACGATTAAAGCCGATAACAAGGATGCAAAAGATCAACAGTTCCAGCCATTGACAATCCCATTCGAGGACACTTTGTCGATCCTGGATTTGTCTCTTGCAAAAGATAAGTTCGCGGTGGATGCTAACAGCGATGATCAAACTACCTCTTTGAGCGTGGCCGGAATGCCCGACGGAGCTAAAGCCAAAGACTTTACGCTTAAGCAAGCGGTAGAGGGGATAACTCTCGCGCAAGACGGGACGGTAACTGTCACCAAACAGGCTGCAATTGGTAAACATACTCTGGAAGTTCAATACCAGGTTGAAGAGCAAGTTGACGGTAAAGCGGTTATTCGCATCGTGACCGACACTGTTGAGCTGGAGGTAACCCAGAAAGTCGATACCGATGCCGATGGTGATGGTGTCCCGGATGCTGCTGATAAGTGTGCTGGTACTCCTAAAGGCGCAAAGGTAGACAACGATGGCTGCTCGGCTGCGCCTTCTGTGGGTAAGGTTCCGGATATTACTGGTCAGGTTAATAAGGAAATCACTCCGGTGAATGTTCCGGTTGATAATCCTGGTAAAGCTAAGCTGACTGCTTGTAGCGCTGAGGGTTTGCCGGCTGGTTTGGCTATTGCTTTGAATGAGCAAAAAGACGGTTGCGTGATTACTGGTACCCCTAGTGAGGAAGCCAAGGATAAAGCGGTCACTGTTAAAGTCAGTTATGAGCCTGTTGATAAGACTGAGCAGCATGCGGGTGGAGATGTTACTGGCACTGCTGAAGCAACTATTAGCGCTGAAGCCGATGGCGATAATGATAATGTTCCTGATTCGAAGGATAAGTGTGCTGGTACTCCTAAAGGCGCAATAGTAGACAACGATGGCTGCTCGGCTGCGCCTTCTGTGGGTAAGGTTCCGGATATTACTGGTCAGGTTGGTAAGGAGATTTCTCCGGTGAATGTTCCGGTTGATAATCCTGGTAAAGCTAAGCTGACTGCTTGTAAGGCTGATGGTTTGCCGGCGGGTTTGGCTATTGCTTTGAATGAGCAAAAAGATGGTTGCGTGATTTCTGGTACTCCTAGTGAGGAGGCCAAGGATAAAGTGGTGACTGTTAAAGTCAGTTTCGAGCCGGTTGATAAGACTGACCAGCATGACGGCGGAGATGTTACTGGCACTGCTAAAGCAACTATTAGCGCTGAAGCCGATGGCGATAATGATGGGGTTGCTGATTCTAAGGATAAGTGTGTTGGTACTCCTGCGGGCGCTAAGGTTGATGCTAATGGTTGTGCGGTGAAGCCGACGGTTGGTACTCCGGTTGCTATTAGTGGGCAGAAGGGTAAGGAGATTAGTGAGGTAGTGGTGGTTCCGGTTGATAATCCGGGTATGGCTGCTGTTACTTGTAGTTCTGATTCTTTGCCTGCTGGTTTGAGTGTTAAGTACTCTGCGGAGAAGAAGGCTTGTGTTGTTAGTGGTACTCCTAGTGAGGAAGTTAAGGACAAAGCGGTTACTATTAATGTGAATTATGATCCGAAAGACGGTGATGACACTAGCAATCCTGCTGGTAGTATCCCGGTGAATACGACTGCTACTATTACTGATCCTGCTAAGGATTCTGATGGTGATGGGGTTCCGGATGCTGCTGATAAGTGTGCTGTTACTCCTGCGGGCGTTAAGGTTGATGCTAATGGTTGTGCGGTAGTTCCTGTTGTTGGTGATTTCAAGGTTAAGGGAATGGTTGGTAAGGCTATTTTTCCTGTGAGTGTGAAGGTTACTAATGATGGTAAAGCTACTGATTTGTCTTGTTCTGCTGATGAGCTGACGGCTGTTGGTCTGACCGTTAAGTTCGATGCGGCCTCTTCTGCTTGTGTTATTAGTGGTACTCCCACGAAGAGTATTGATAAGCAGGTGGATTTGACTGTTGGCTTTAAGCGTCCTGATGGGGCTAAAGAAGCTGGCACGGCCCGTAAGAGTGGCAGTGTCTATGTAGCTAAGGATGATGATGGTGACGGGGTTGCTGATCCGAAGGATCCGGCTAACCCGGTTGCTGGCGAGGACAAGTGTCCGGGAACTCCTAAAGGCGCAAAGGTAGACAACGATGGCTGCTCGGTACCGCCTACAGTAGGCAAGATTGATCCGATTGTAGGTGAAAAGGACACCCCGATTACCTCGGTTACTGTCCCGGTAGATAACCCCGGAAAGAGCAAACTTACTGCTTGCAAAGCCGAAGGACTGCCAGCAGGGCTAAGCATTGCCCTTAACAAAGAGGGGACAGCTTGCGTAATCAGTGGCACCCCCACCGAGATAGTTGATCCTGGTAAGGACGTGAACGTCACGGTCAGCTTTGAACCGGTAGATAAATCTGCCGACCACCCTGGTGGCGATATTCAAGGTAAGACCAGCGTAACTATCAAAGACAACCTGTCTGATGCTGATCGCTACAACCCGGCATACCCGGCAGTAACTGGGAAACCAGGCGAAAGCGTTAAAGCCTCGCAAACGGGAGATAAGAACATTCCCGATACCGCGCGGTACGTCCTCGGAGATGATGCTCCTGAAGGGGCAAGCATTGACGCTGAAACTGGGCAGGTTACGTTGAACATTCCTGATACCGCTAAGAACGGTGAGGAAATTACCGTGCCGGTGAAGGTGAACTATGCGGATAAATCGGTAGATAACGCTACCGTGACCGTTAAGGTTCGTACCGATAAAGATGGTGACGGTAAGCCGGATCCGGTTGATCCGGAGAACCCGCAGGCTGGGGATGATTCGTGTCCAGGAACTCCGGCTGCCGATAAAGATAAGGTAGACGAGTTCGGTTGTACTCTGGCTGACCGTTGGAATCCGTCCTATGCTGATGTCAATGGTCAGGTAGGTAAACCGGCGGTTTCTGCGGCTCCGGTCTTTGATGAGGTAACTACCAAAGATAAGGACGAGAAAGCTACGGCTCCCGAGGGAACCGTGTTTGCTTTGGGTAAGGACGCACCGGCGGGAGTCTCCATTGATGCTAAGACCGGGGTTATTACCTGGGATAAACCAGCTCAAGGAAACACCGAGATCCCGGTGGAAGTGACCTATAAGGATGGCACTACCGATAAGGTGACTGCTAAGTTCATGATTGCCCTACCAGGTGATGATGATGGTGACGGTGTTGCCGACGATAAAGACAAATGCGCCGGAACCCCGCAAGATGCCAAGGTAGACGAGAATGGATGCTCAGTGGCTCCCAGCTTGCCGGACGCTCCTAAGATTACCGGGGAAAAAGGTAAAGCCATCGACCCGGTTGATGTGCCGGTAAAGAATCCCGGTAAAACCAAGGTCACCGCTTGCCAAGCAACCGGATTACCTGCCGGTCTAACTATCGAATGGAACGAAGGTAAACAAGCCTGCGTAATCAGTGGTACCCCCACTGAAGAGGTAACCGACGGGAAAGTTACGATTACTGTCGATTACACTCCGCAAGATAAGACCGATCAGCATCCTGGCGGGAAAGCAAGTGGCGAAACCACTGTTACTATTACCGATCCTGCAAAAGACGGTGACGGTGACGGAGTAGCTGACAAACAGGACAAATGCGCTAACACCCCGAAAGGTGCCGCAGTCGATAAGAACGGTTGCGCTCTAGCGCCCAGCGTCCCGGTTATTCCCAACATTGAGGGGCAGAAAGACAAACCGCTAACCCCGGTGATTGTCCCGGTAGATAATCCTGGTAAAGCCACAATTACTAGCTGCAAAGCCGAGGGGCTACCTAAAGGCTTAAGCATTAAGTGGGACGAAAAACGCTCCGCTTGCGTGATTAGTGGTACGCCTACCGAGATAGTAACTGGACAAAAGGTAGCTATTTCGATTGACTACACTGCACCAGATGGAGCCAAGAAGCCCGGTAGCACCAAAGTTAAAACCAAGGTGACTATCCGGTCGGCTGCTCGTGAGCCGCAAGATGTGGTGCCCGGTTCGGGTCTACCAAAGACTGGTGCTCCCATCCTGGGATTGTCCCTGCTGGCATTGGCATTAACCATCGCCGGTATGGGCACTTTGACTGCCAGGCGCCGGCAAAGCTAAAGCGATACCAAACAGTTCTTTTCGGAGCTGTCATGGCAGCTAACAGCTGCGAGCACTGAAAAGAACTAGCGGTTCGCTAAAACTTCAAGGTGGGGTCGGAGATTTTTCTCCGACCCCACCTTTTTACTTACTGCTCTGTCTTTGCCAGCCTCCAGTAGCGGTTTATATCACGGCGCTAATACCGGGCTAATACCCCATCCCGTTCCCAGGAAGTAATTCTTTGAACTTGCGATTAAGCGTTGCAAATGTTGGGCAGTAGCCTACAAATGCAACATGCAAACTTTGCTACTTCGGTGGGAGAAGAAAGCTAGTTAGCCCCGCCCTCGGGCTGGGGAGGAGTAAAACGGTACTTGCCTTTTCCTTTGCCTTTTACTTTGCTGATTAGGGAGGCGGTCAGGAGTTTTCGCAAAAGTTCAGAGGCCGGGGAGGGGGTTATCCCCAATATCGCCGTTACCTGCGAACGCGAGAAAACGCCCTCATTCCCAAAGAAATCGTAGAGTTTTTGAGCGTGCCGAGCCGATACTGGACTAAGTCCTTTCCAGGTAATATCCTGATTTTCTAGTCCAATGTCCTGGTTTTCAGCCCCAATGTCCTGTTTTTAGGTAAAGTCACGTTGTCAGTGGAAGTAATGACCGGATGCTATTCAAACAGAGTTATTACAGCTAGACGCGATATCGTTAGGTCGCAAATCCAGGGTGTGGCTAAAATGGAGACTATGAGTGAACCGCTGATCCTGGGAATCGAGTCTACCTGTGACGAAACCGGTGTGGCGCTGGTGCGCGGGGGAAAACTATTAGCAGATTGTACTGCCACCTCGATGGATGAACATGCTCGTTACGGGGGAATCATTCCCGAAATTGCGTCCCGGGCGCACCTGGAATCTTTCCTGCCCACTTTGCAGGCTGCCTGTGAACAAGCAGGGGTAGCGTTAAGCGAGGTAGACGCGATTGCTTGTGCGGCTGGCCCGGGACTAGTGGGGTCGCTGACCGTAGGTATTTCGGCGGCTAAAGCCTTGGCGCTCGCCTTAGATAAACCGCTGTACGGCGTAAACCACGTAATCGGACACCTGGCGGTAGATGCCCTGGTAGGGGGGGAGTTCCATCCTCCTTTTATCGGGCTGATCTGCTCGGGTGGACACTCGAACCTGGTGCTGGTGCGCGACCTCGCCAGCGATATTACGGAACTAGGGGGCACGCTTGATGATGCCGCCGGGGAAGCTTTCGATAAAGTAGGGCGTCTACTGAATACACCCTATCCAGGAGGTCCGCACGTAGACCGCTTGGCGCAGGCGGGGGACAAGAAAGCTATCCGTTTCCCGCGGGGACTAGCAGCTGGTAAAGACAAAGAGCGTCACCGCTACGACTTCTCTTTCTCAGGTCTAAAAACCGCGGTTGCCCGCTATATCGAGGGGCTAGAGGCTGCCGGGGAAACTATTAAGCGGGAAAACATTTGTGCCGGATTCTCCGAAGCAGTAAATGATTCCCTGACCAAGAAAGCGGTACAAGCGGCTCAAGATTTTGATTGCCGGGAGATTGTAGTAGGAGGCGGTTTTTCCGCTAACTCGCGCCTGCGCGAACTCCTTGCCCAGCGCGCCGAATCGGCGGGGATTACCGTACGGATTCCTCCGATTCGGTTCTGTACCGACAATGGCGCTCAGATCGCTGCCCTAGGTGAGGCGCTAGTGAAAGCGGGAATGGCGCCCTCGCCGACAGATTTTGGCCCTGACTCTCAGATGGCGCTCACCCAGATTTACATGGCTCCGAGCCCCAGCGATGCGGAAAAACCAGCGACTAAAACCAGTATTGCCCAAGAAAAGCAGGTAGAAACGGAAAGCATCTATCGAAAGGTGAAAGAAAACATGGCGAAATCATTTGACCAGATGCGCCCGGAATTTGAAAAAGCTGCTGAAAAAGCCGCCGACCGGATTAAACCTTTAGTAGAACAGGGACGCGAATACGCGGAAGAAACCCTAGAGAAAGCGCGTCCCTACGTAGAGCAAGCGGTAGAAAAGTCTCGCCCCTACGTAGAGCAAGCGGCAGAAAAAAGCCGCGAGTATGCGGAAGAAACCCTAGAGAAAGCGCGTCCCTATATGGAACAGGCGGCGGAAAAAGGGCGTGAATACGCCGAGCAGGCAGTAGAAAAGGGACGCGAATACGCCAAGCAAGCACAGCAACGTCTACACGAGCGTTCGCAGGCGAAAAAGTCAGATCCGGATGAACCGTCCGTGACGGTCGAGCCGCCCGATGATGTGGAACCCCGCCGATAACCCTATAGGGGTTGAGCGGGCAGTCGGCAGAACGAGCCGGGCTATCGTCCTAAGGTTATCCCCGCTTCCTCTAACACTAGGCACCGGTGTGCTCCGCCTACCCGGGTTAGCGCTACGGTTATGGTGAGCGGAGTCCAGTCCCGCTGCTTTTTGGGCATTACTTTTTTGCGCCAGGTAGCAATATCGAGGGCGACTCCCCGCTTCAGGACATCCAAGCGGGTAGCCTGGCGGGAGCGTAAGTACGAGCTAACCATCTTGGTTTTTAAAGGCAGGTTTTCCACTATTTCGTAGCAGCGCAGTGCCGGGGTGTCTTTGCTGGTAGGAAGAGTTGTTCCGGTCAGGTAAGCGATTCCGCTAGATACTGGCGCAGCCTCTAAACGTTCGCAAATGTCAGGCAAGATTCCGGCGCGAATAATGGCAGGATCGGGATCGAAAAGATAGTTTCCCAAGTTTGCTGCCGCTTGAACCTGTACATGACTTTCTCCCGGATTGCGGGCACTAGCGCAGCGGTATTGTGTTACCCGGCCGCGGGAAATGATTAGTGCCGAGCGTCCGGCTCCTTCCGGAGCAAGGCCGGGCGAATAGAGGGCGCACTCCACCAGGTCGCCCGCTACGCTCACCCATTGGGCGTGGTAGCCAGCTGGCAGGTTAGCGAGATCAATACCTGGCGCTATTTTTACTGCTAGATAGGGTGCGCGTTTTCCCCATTCCAACACTGTCCCTAAGGGCGGGGACCAGGCGGCAGGGGAGAGGACGCGTCCGGTAGCGGTGCGGCGTGCCGGATCTACAAACAGGGCGGGCAGATTTTTCTGCGTGACAACCTGTTCGGCATTTGCACATAGAACTTGGGCTGCTGGCTGGTAAGCGAGGTTAATCGCCGCACAGGTGGCAGCCGCCGGGCTCTGGTCGACTGCGCGAAAATCTGGGCAGATGCGTGCCAGTTCCCGCGAGTCGGCACCAATCCCGCACCCCAGATCCATCAGGGTGGTGACGCCAGCGGCGGCAAAACGTTTAGCTCGCTGCATGGCCACATTTTTTCGGGTAGCCTGTTCGAGCCCGTCGCGGGTAAACAGACAGTTCCTGGCCTCCGCGCTCCCCATTTTTTCCTGGGCTTTGTCTCGTAGTTTCCATTGGGTTTGCAGGGAGGACACTAGATTCGCCGGGTGGCGCTTACGCAGGTGCTTTGCGATAGCAGCTGCTTCGGAGGGGTTTGGTGCGGGGTTTTCTTTTAAAAGCTGCCAACCGGTTTGGGTGGTAAGTGCTGCCACCATCGGATCCTCTACTGGTGGAAAATGCGCGATTAGCTGCCGCAGCTGCGGGTAACTTAGTAGCGGCTTGGCAGTAACCATAGTTTTCTCCCCTCTGACATTTTTAGTCTAACCGAGCTTGTATCCTGGTGGTTTCGCAATGTTAAAGGGGGCAAGAATCGGATTCGCCCAGGGCGTAAGCTAATTCTGGCACTCAGCTTGATTGAGTGCCAGAATACACTTAAGCTAAATAGTGCATTTGGAGTTACCAGACTCCAGACTGGCACCGGAAATCTGGCAACCCGCGACGTCAAAGTTCCGGTACTAAAACCGAAAAGTTTTTGGAAAAAGAAAGGGAGGTCTGCAGTGTCAGTCTCCATTAAGCCGTTAGAAGATCGCGTCGTGATTCAGCAGGCAGAAGCGGAACAAAAGACCGCTTCGGGTCTGGTTATCCCCGACGCTGCTAAAGAAAAGCCGCAGGAAGGTAAAGTAATCGCGGTGGGACCAGGTCGCGTTGATGACCAGGGTAACCGGGTTCCGATGGATGTTGCCGAGGGCGACAGCGTGATTTACTCCAAGTATGGCGGTACCGAGGTCAAGTACGGCGGGGAAGAATACTTGATTCTTTCCGCGCGCGACATTTTGGCAAAGGTTGAGCGTTAAGGATTAACGTGGCTGCGTGCTTTTCACGCAATTGAGCCATAAAGCAATTGGTGGGGTCGGAGAATTCCGACCCCACCTTTTGTCTACCCTTGTCGCTGTGTAAGGCAGTGTTGCGGTGGTAAAACGGCCGGGAACGAGAAAACTCGTCCCCGGCCGTTAAGGCTATTTAGCCCTTATTTGACGACGCTGAACTACTTTTCTTTCGGCGCCGGCAAAATCACGTCGCGTACCAGTTCCTGCAGGTCAGTATTGGACTTGAGGAACCCGCGTAGGGTACGCACCGTGGGTCCGAAGGTGTCGAACTCTTCGACGCCCATGCCATCTACTTCGTAGGCGCGGCGGAAATCTTCCACCTTCATCAAGGTTTCCATGATTTCGTCTGCTACCGGTTCTTCGAAGCGGGGCTCGTACTGGTAGTCGGACTCTTGGATCCGCTTGGACCAAGCAAAAGGCGGGGAAATCACGATGTCGCCACCGACTAGCTCGGTGTACTGCATGGTGTTACGGAAGGCCGCAACTAGCATGCGGGAACGCAAGCCCCGTTTTTCGAACTCGGCAGCAGCCTTCTTGACGGCAGCGATTCCGCCCCATTCGAGGTGTCCGGGGTTTAGCACCAGTTTGTCGCGGTTGGCGCAAATCTTCAGCCAGTCATCGAGACGGCCAACCATCAAGGTTACGACTGGACCCATCGTGGAGATGTCTTTGCCTTCAGCTTCGCGCCGTTTTAGACCGCGCTCAATGGCTTCCCCGGAGGCAACTGCCTGGGGAACGGAGAAGGATACGGTTACGTTCATGGATACGCCACGGTAGGTGGCGTCTTCGATAGCTTCAATCCCAGTCTTGGTGGCAGGTACTTTTACCACAATGTTGGGAGCCATTTCGGAGAACTCGACTGCCTGGTCGGCTAGCGCCTTGGCGTTGCGGTAGTTCGCCGGATCAGTCTGCACCGAGAGGCGACCGTTACGGCCATTGGAGGCTTCAAAGGCTGGTTCTAGCAGCTTAGCGGCCTCAATAGACATATCTTTAACAGCCTGCCAACCGATTTCGGATTCGGTGGCGGTGGGCATGCTCTCGGCAATCTTTTTGATGCGGGGAGCCCAGATGTCTAGGTGCTTAGAAATAGTCGTGTAAGCAATGGTTGGGTTGCAGGTCGCACCTACTCCGCCCCAAGAGATTGACTGGCGTAGTTCTTCCAGATCGGAAGAATCGTTCCACAATGCGGTCTTCGAATTCTTGGCTGCATCTAGCAGGGGACCGGGGGTCATCTTAATCTCGGTCATTGAGTCTCCTTAGTTCTTCAATGGACACCGCCTTCGGTGCCGGTTCCCTTCCAGGTTAAGGGGAAAAACCTAGAGCGTCAAGACTTTGACAGGACAATAGAGCAAAGAGGAAGTGAGCTTCGTCACTAAAGGCTGACGGTGAAGTGATATCGAGAGGCGCGATAAACGTGGTCTCCGATTTCAATGGGAACCCCGGACTGGTTGTAAGAGACGCGTCGCATACTCAAAATTGCAGCTCCGCGCGATTCTTGCAGGGTTTCCGCTTCCTCGCTGCTGGCTTTGCGGGCGGAAATGGTTTGCGAGGCGCTAACCACTTCGTGACCATGGCTACGCATTGCGTCATAAAGGCCACCTGAACGTAGTTCTTTTTCAGTGGGGGCTACTTCCGAGGGAAGATAGTTAGTCATAATCGCTAGCGGCTCACCGTTGGCCAGACGCAAGCGGACAACTTTGATAACTGTTTGCCCTTCTTCAAGGCGCAGCTCCTCTGCTATCTCTTTGCTAGGCTCGACCTCCTCATAAGAAATAACTTTGGTGGTGGGCTTTTGTCCCGAGTCTTTTAAATCGTCGTAGAGGGAAGAGAGTTTAACCTGACGGTGTATTTCTTTAGGGGCAACGATAGTGCCTACAGCGCGTTTGCGTACCACCAAGCGTAAATCAACTAGCGATTGCAGGGCGCGGCGGGCAGTAGGGCGCGATACTCCCAGGCGCGAGGCCATCGATAACTCATCTTCAAGTTTTGCTCCCGGCGGGATAGTGCCGTCTAGGATTAACTCCTTGATGGGTTCAGAAATCTGGTGGTACAGGGGAACGGGAGAGGAATGGTCGAGCTCAATATCAGTTACGTAGGTTTTGAGCGTTGCCATGGGGGAACTCCTTCCTAGGTGCGTTGAGGCTACAATAGCGCTTATTGTTATATGGCTATTACATTAATGTAGAATACACCCAAAATTAACGTTTGAGATCCCCTTTGTTAACGGTATGTAATTGATTTTTGTCACCCGCACTGTGATTCTAAGTCTCGAAATTTGAATTTCAGGCTTCCCCTCACTTCAGAACTTTGGTAGAATGTCATTACAAAGTGTTGCAAGTTTGCGATAGCCAGGCAAGCGGCGCTGACGAGGTAGTCGACAACGATGTAAAAAAGGGGATCGCTGGTATGAACAGTTTCAAGATGCCGGCCGTAGACGTGCTCACCATCGGGCGCTCAGGGATAGACATTTATCCGTTGCAGACCGGAGTAGGGCTAGAAAAAGTTGAACAATTTGGAAAATTCTTGGGTGGCAGTCCCATGAACGTCGCGGTAGCAGCCGCAAAGCTGCGCCATTCTTCCGCGATTATCACCGGAGTGGGCAAAGATCCTTTCGGTGAATTTGTGCGTTCCGAGATGCGGTCTTTGGGGGTGTATGACACCTATGTGGTGGATAATCCCAACTTTGCCACTCCGGTAACGTTTTGCGAGATTTTCCCGCCCGACGATTTCCCTCTCTATTTCTACCGGGAGCCCTCGACCCCTGACCTGGAGCTAACGGAAGCAGATATTCCTGAGGATGCCGTGAAAAATGCCAGAATATTTTGGATTTCCGTTACCGGTCTATCCGAAGAACCCTCGCGCAGTGCCCACCATCACGCCCTCGATCTGCGGGATTTGTCAGAGGCAGGCAAATGGACTATCGCCGACCTGGATTACCGGTCTACTTTCTGGAGCGATGAAGAAACCGCTCACCGCGAAGTGGAACGAATGTTAGAGAAAGTTTCGGTAGCGGTTGGCAATAAAGAAGAATGCCGTATCGCAGTCGGAGAAACCGAGCCGGATCGCGCCGCCGACGCCCTCCTGGAGCGGGGAGTAGAGATCGCAGTCGTTAAGCAAGGACCCCTGGGAACCCTATGTAAGACCCGGGAAGAGCGGATTGAAGTCCCCGTAACCCCGGTGAAAGTCACTAACGGCCTGGGCGCGGGTGATTCATTTGGAGGATCGCTCTGTCACGGATTGCTCTCGGGCTGGGAGCTACCACAGATTATTTCGGCGGCCTCCACCGCCGGGGCAATTGTAAGCTCCCGACTAGAATGCTCCACGGCGATGCCTTCGGAACCGGAAATCTTAGACATGATCGCCAAGAACCCGCAGTCCGCTCCGATTGTTACTAAGAGGTAGGACGATGGGACAGCTAATCTCAAAACTGGCAGAAATCCGTACCTTTGAACCGGAACGGATAGCGAAAACTCTGCAAAACCGTCCTCGTCCCAGCCTGAAAGAAGCGTTGCAAGGAAAAGACGGTAAACCGGAAAAACTGATGGTTATCGCCTGCGATCACCCGGCACGCGGGGCGCTGGCAGCCGGAGATGATCCCTCCGCGATGGCCGACCGGGAAGAATTGCTGGCGCGCTGCGTTGAAGCGCTTTCGCGACCGGGAGTAAACGGTTTCTTGGGAACCGCCGATATGATCGAGGACTTGGCGCTGCTGGGCGCCCTCGATAATAAAGTCGTCTTCGGATCCATGAACCGCGCCGGACTAGCGGGGGCTACTTTTGGAATGGATGACCGTTTCAACTGCTATGATGCCCAGGGCGTGAAAGACGCCGGGTTGGCCGGGGGAAAAATGCTGACCCGGATCAACTATGCAGATTCCGGCACCGTCTCTACCTTGCAGGCGAGCGCCCGCGCCATCGATGAACTGGCAGAGCGCAAACTCATGGCGATGGTTGAGCCGTTTATTTCGGAAGGCCCGGCTGAAAAGGTTAGCAACGTCCTCACCCCGGAAGCTGTTATCAAGTCAATGGCGATTGCAGCCGGGCTGGGGCGTACCAGTGCCTATACCTGGCTGAAACTTCCGTGCGTTGCCGAGATGGAACGCGTCATGGAAGCTACTACACTTCCCTCTTTGATCCTAGGGGGAGAAGTATCTAAGGATCCCGATGCCGCTAGGGAGTCATGGGGTAAAGCTTTGCGGCTGCCCAATGTCTTAGGGCTGGTTATCGGTCGTTCACTATTATTCCCGGCCGGCGGCGACGTGGCGCAGGCCGTAGACGAGACGGTAGGTTTGCTATGAGTGATAACGAAAACTATTTATTCCGCGACGGTCAGTTAAAAAATGGCCAGTTCGAATTGGATTTAACCCCGGAAAAAGCCGGTTGGGAGTTCTCGGGACTGAAAGTCTTGAATCTGCCGGCGGGAGCCAGCCAAGAGGTCACCTCCGGTAACTCCGAACTGCTGGTTTTACCGCTCGAGGGCGGCTGCACGGTTGAGGTTGGCAGTGAAACTTTCGAAATCAAAGGCCGCAAAGATATCTGGAGTGAAATCACCGATTACCTGTACGTACCGATTAACACCACCTTTACGGTGAGCAGCGAAAAAGGCGGACGGTTCGCGCTACCCAGCTCGGTAGCCAAGAACGAAAAACCGCTGCGCTACTGTCCCCAGGATGAAGTCATCTCCATGATTCGCGGTAAGGGCGACTGCACCCGGGAAGTCCACAACTACACGATGGGTAATCCGGTAGACGTCGACCACGTGCTAGTCACCGAAGTGATTACCCCCGGTGGCAACTGGTCTTCCTATCCTCCTCATAAACATGATGAACATTCCGAAACTGAACGGATTTTGGAAGAAATCTACTACTACCAGGTAAAACCAGCCGCAAACGGAACTACTGGGATGGCGCTGCAGCGGATCTACCCCTCTAAAGGACACACTATTGATGTGTGCGCCGAGGTACACAGCGGGGACGTAGTAGTAATGCCGCACGGTTGGCACGGCCCTTCCGTAGCCGCGCCCGGATACCACCTGTACTATTTGAATGTAATGGCCGGCCCGGCTGAGGACGCTACCTGGTTGGTAACTATTGATCCCGACTATGTCTGGCTCACCGAAGATTGGGGTGGCGGCGAAGCCGATCCCCGTCTGCCCATGACCAACGCCACCATCAAGGAGGACTAAGGATGGCAAAATTTGAGACCGTTCGCCTAACTACCGCGCAGGCGACAATTCGCTTCTTAATCAACCAATACTCCGAGCGTGACGGCAAAGAATACCGTCTGATCCCGGGTACGTTCGGGATTTTCGGACACGGAAACGTGTGTGGTATCGGTCAGGCGCTGCTACAAAACGAACTAGATTCCACCCCCGATGGGGGAGTAATGGAATACTACATGCCGCGTAACGAGCAGGGCGCAGTCCATGCGGCCGCGGCTTTCGCTAAAGCCAAGAACCGCTTGCAGACGCTCGCGGTTACCACTTCGATTGGTCCGGGCGCCTTGAATATGGTGACTGGCGCCGCGCTGGCAACCACTAACCGGGTGCCGGTATTGCTGCTGCCCTCGGATCAGTTCGCTACCCGCTACCCGGATCCGGTGCTCCAGCAGTTAGAGGATCCGCGTTCTTTGGACGTAACGGTTAATGATGCTTTCCGCTGCGTATCGCGTTTCTTTGACCGGATTAACCGTCCCGAACAGCTAATGCCGTCTTTGATGAACGCCATGCGGGTTCTCACCGACCCGGCAGAAACCGGAGCCGTAGTGCTGGCAATGCCGCAAGACGTACAGGCCGAGGCCTTCGATTGGCCGGTAGAAATGTTTGAAAAGCGGGTTTGGCATGTGCGCCGTCCCGCAGTATCTGAAACCGAGATGGCGCGGGCAGCCGCGATTATTAAGTCGGCGAAGCGACCCTTAATTGTTTCCGGTGGGGGCACGATCTATGCGGAAGCCTCCCAGGAACTGCGCGATTTGGCGAGCGCTACCGGAATCCCGGTCTCTGATACCCAGGCAGGTAAGGGCGCCATTAACTTTGACCATGAATGCGCCGTCGGGGGCGTCGGCTCTACCGGTGCTAATAGCGCGAACCATTTGGCGGATAAAGCAGATGTGGTGATCGGGGTGGGCACTCGCTACTCGGACTTCACTACTGCTTCCCACACCCAGTTCAAGAACCCGGATGTGCGGTTCGTAAACATCAACGTGAAAGCCTTCGATGCGGCTAAACATGCGGGTGAAATGGTGGTGGCTGACGCCAAGTTGGCGCTGGCTGCTTTGAAAGAAGCACTCGGAGATTACCGAGTCTGTGAAGATTACAGCCGCGAGATTGCCAGCGAGCGTGAGGACTGGTTTGAAAAGACCGCCGAATGTTACGGTGCCCATGATCAAGAGTTGCCGGCGCAAACCGAGGTATTCGGGGCGCTTAACGACATGATGGGCGACAACGATGTGGTGATTAACGCCGCCGGGTCGATGCCGGGTGATTTGCAGTGCCTGTGGCAAGCGAAGACCCCGGTACAATACCACGTCGAGTACGCCTTTAGCTGCATGGGATACGAGATTCCCGCGGCTATGGGAGTCAAGATGGCGTTGCCGGATTCGGAAGTGGTGGCAATCGTTGGGGACGGAACCTACCAGATGCTACCGATGGAACTGGCCACCGTGGTGCAAGAAAACATCAAGGTTATCTATGTTTTGTTGCAAAACTACGGGTTCTCGTCGATTGGTTCGCTTTCGGAGTCTCACGGCTCTCAGCGTTTCGGAACTCGCTACCGGATGGGTGATGGCAATCCCCATAACGAGGACGGGGAGCTACTGCCGGTAGATATCGCCAAGAACGCGGAATCTTGGGGAATTAAAGTGCTGAAAGTGCACACTATCGAAGAGTTCCGGGATGCCTATCGCCAGGCGGAGAAATCTGAACAGGCAGTGATGATTCATATCGAGACTAACCTGTTTGGTCCGAACCCGCCGAACTGTTCCTACTGGGACGTGGTAGTGCCGGAGGTTTCTCGCATCGAATCCACGCAGCAGGCTCGGAAAGAATACGAGGAAGCGCTGATGGATCAGCGTCACTACTGGAAGCAGTAGCCAATAGTATCTGGCAAATCTAATAGTGAATGAGTCGGGCTAACGCCCGAAAAAGTTCCGGGGCGGGGAGCCTTTGGGGATAACTCCCGAAACTCCCCGTCCCGGGAGTTTTTTATGAGGAGGGTTTATAGCCCCTATCGGGGCTGGTATCTATTTATCAAGTTCAGTCAGCCTAAAGATGTGCTTTCGCAGCGCTATGGCTCCAGGAACCCTGCGGTTCGCTGGGCAAAGAAATCTTCTAAGGTTTGGGAATAATACTTGGTTAGGTGGTCGTGATCCATATAGACGTAAAGATTTCCTACTAGGGGACTGCACGCGTCGTTGGGACATATCTGGGGCGATAAATCCACGAAATGGAAACCAGGGTTTTCTACAGGCAGGCCGTTAAGAGTCTTCGAATATACCTGTCCATAGGGGACGCCACAGGACTGGGGATTAGGGGCAGAAACTGCGCACTCATAGATATTTTGAGAAAAATTGGGGGTGTCGCGCATCCCGATTACCTCTATCCCCTTTGCCAGGAACTCGGAGACTACATCGATGTGACCAGGTAATACTTGATCGGAGCTACCGGGTTGCGTAAGCGTGGAGACCATAATCACCGCATCGGGCTTTGCCTTATTTAACGCCCAATCTAATCCGGCTTGTACCCATTTTTTGCAGGTATCGTCATGGCCGTTGAAGTCACGTGAGATCTTACAGCCACCCATTAGTAGTGCGGCTAAATTCCAGTTGCGTTTCTCTGCCGTTTTTTGGATAGCGGGCAGATACTGCTCGGCATGGGAATCACCGAATACCAGGACATTAGGGCCACCAGTTGCTTGTTGGTGAAGCTGACGACAAGAGTTGTTATGACCGGCTGCCTCACCAAAATCTGGTGCCCCAGCAAATGCGCTGTCACATTGGTACGGCAGGCTTGCCCACTGTTTATCTAGCTCTCCAGGAGCGGGCAAGGGATCTTCTTTAAAACTGCTGGACGGATTTTTCTGTAGGAGGATTCGCGCGCCGGGGTGACTAGAAATAGTGACGTGCTTCGCGGGAGAGATTCGCTTGTTTATCTGCCAAGAGGCGGTAGCAATGCCACCTGCACCTACCGCCAAAGCCAAGATAATAACGCTGACTTTATGCAGCCAGCTCTTATTGAATAGTTTCAGTGAACGTACCGGGTTATCAACTAGCTCGGTTAGTAGGACTGCTAGCCCTAAGGAAACTAGGAAGAGGAATCCGCCCTCGAAAAGCGAAAGGTTAGCCTGCTGACGCGCTCCCATATAAACCGCGAAGATTGGCCAGTGTACCAGGTAAAGGGCGTAGGAATTATCCCCGATATATACCAAAGGACGGCAAGACAACAGCCGTGCCGAGGTGGACTTCGAATCACTGCGAACAAATAGCATTACTAGGCATGCTGCGACTATGGGCAGGATGCAGATGGGACCGGGGTAGGTGCCCACGGAGAGCAGGCCGAAAACCACGATGATTGCGATGGAGATCCACCCCAGGGCGTCGTGCCATTTGGATCTGGCTTTAACCCTGTTCATAGCGAGAGCCGCTAAAACTCCGATCGCGAACTCCCAAAATCGAATGCGAGTGTCGAAATAGTATTGCGAAGCGGTACCGTCGAAAAACTTTACTAGTAACCAGCCAAAGGAGACGAGGGCGGCGAGAGAAAAAACAGTGAAAATTCCTTCGCGGACGGAGATATTTAATTTGCGACAAAGCAGTGCAGTTACCGCGAAAACTACCGGGAAGATCAAGAAAATTTGTCCTTGGACTGCGATGCACCACATATGCATTAGCGGAGAAGACAGGGAATGGTCGGCAGCAAAATAGTCGACTAACTCTGACTGTAAATACCAGTTTTGGTAGTAAAACAAGGATGGCCAGGACTGGTTGATAATCTCCATCCACCTGGTTTTCGGCAGATATTTAATCGTGAGGGCAATCGCCAACAGGATGGTGATTACCAGGGGCGGTAGCAGGCGGCGGAATGTTTGAATCCAGCGTTTGATTACAGAGTAGCTTTTGCCGGCATCGGATCCGCGAATAAAGGAATCTGCTAAGAGGAAAGCGGAAACCATAATGAATACATCCACCCCGATGGGGGAGCCAACCTGCCAGGCGTGGAACACTATGATTTGCAAGGCGCAGAGGGCGCGCAATCCTTGAATTTCGGGGCGGAAGCGCCGCTTTTTAGAGGCAGTCGGGACTAGTGGGGAGCTCATTGCGGTGTTCTTTCGGTAGGTTAGCTTCCTAAGGATGCTATTGCAGCACGCGAAATATATGCAATCTACTGTCACATAAAAACGGCCTGGGTGAAGTCCATCCTCACCCAAGCCGGTAGTTTATTTATTTTTATATATTTAGGCGAAAGACTGTGACTTTTCGTCTAGGGTAGCAATCGCTGCTGCCGGTAGGCTCAGGTTGGTGGAAGCCACCAGATCCTTTAGCTGCTGGGGATTACGTGCGGAGGCAATCGGGGCAGCTACGCCCTTGGCGCGCAGCCAGGCGAGCGAGACTGCAGTGGGGGTAGATTCGAGTTCCTCAGCCACCTTCACCAGGGCATCTACCAGTGCGAAAGATTCGGGACGATTGTATTCCGATAAGAAATCGCTGCGATCCTTGCCGGCCAGATCTTCTGCTTTACGGTATTTTCCAGTGAGGAAACCGGAAGCCAGCGAGAAGTAAGTGAACTCGGCAACCCCGAACTCACTGCAAATAGGCCGGTAGTTTTCTTCAAACTCTTTACGGTAGAGCAGGTTGTATTGATTTTGGATCGCGACCGGTGCTGACAGGTTCTCCTCTTTAGCGACCTGGAACCATTCGCGCATCCGGGCAGGGGAGAAGTTCGACATGGCCACGTAACGGATCTTGCCCGCTTTTACCAGCGCATCGAACGCCCTCGCCATCTCGATGGAAGGAGTCTTATTATCATCGAAATGCGCGTAATACAGATCGATATAGTCGGTCTGTAGCCGTTTGAGGGAAGCCTCGCAGGCAGCCTGAATATTTGCGGGGGACAGACCGGGAAAATCGGGGTGTTGGCTAACCTTAGTAGCGATAACAACCTGGTCACGTGCTTTGCGCTCGCGCAGCCATTCGCCAATTACGGTCTCGGATTCTCCGCCTTTTAACCCTTCGCCCCAGGCAGAATAAACATCGGCAGTATCAATGAAGTTCCCGCCTGCTTCCCGGTACGCATCTATTACCGCAAAGGAATTATCCTGATTGCTGGTCCAACCGAAAGTGTTACCCCCTAGAGCCAGTTCAAAAACGGAAATTTCCGTGCCCTTAACCTGGTACATTATCTCCTCCAAAGTAATTGTACTGTCAATTGGTATGATACTAGATTCGCAAAGTTCAGGGCGGAGGAAGAAATACACAACTTCTTAGCTACTGCAGCTACCTTTTATATCTGTCTAAGAAATTCACTTTTCAGGCTAGTCTGACTCCAAAACTCCTCGAAACTGGATAGCCTGTTAATAGTGAAATCGCGCCGGTTAACGCAAGGGCGATAAATTTAGTCTAAATAAATTGGCGTCGGTAATGGAATAACTGATGATGTAACGGTCAGCCGAGTGGAAGCCAGACGAGAAACATAGGAGAGAGCTATCAATGAACCCGCTGGTATCAGTATTGATCCCTATCTACAACGTAGAGAAGTACTTGCCGGAATGTCTGGGAAGTTTGGAGGCGCAGGACTTCAAACAAGCTGAGTTTATCTGTGTTAATGATGGATCAACAGATGGTTCGCGTGACATCATCGAGCATTTCTTGAAGAAAGATTCACGTTTTAAAGTCATTGACAAGGAAAACTCTGGATACGGCGCCTCCATGAACCGGGGCTTGGAGGCAGCGCAGGGCGATTATGTAGCGATTTTAGAATCAGACGATTTCATGGAAGCAGATACGCTTAGCAAACTACACCATGCCATTAGCAGTACCGGAGCAGATGTGGTTAAAGCTAACTTTTGGATGTACTGGTCTATTCCCACAAAGCGTAACGACTTTTTTGAGGCGATACCGGGGAGAAAGAGCGAAAAAATAGCTGATCCCGCCAGCGATCCATTCATCTTTTATACCAAGCCTTCGATTTGGTCTGCGATCTATCGAAAGTCTTTCCTCGATAAAGAAAAAATTTCTTTTTTGGAAACTCCAGGTGCTTCTTTCCAAGACACCAGCTTCACTTTTAAGGTTTGGGCTTCCACCCATAAGGTCTATTATTTGCATGATGCATTTGTGCATTACCGGCAAGATAACGAAAATTCTTCAGTGAACTCTCCCGGAAAAGTAGATGCTTTGTTTAATGAGTACCGGGAGATTAGCCGTTGGTTGGCGGACAATCCCGAAAAGCAAAAGACGTTTTCACCCGTAAAAGTAAAGATGCTTTACGATGCGTTGATCTGGAACTATGAAAGAGTCGCCGCGGAGCACAAGGTGGAGGTGTTGCGTAAGGGACGCGCAATGTTCCTGGACGATTTTACGCAGGGAAACGTGGACATCCGGTTATTCGAGCCTTGGAAACTCTTGGACATGAGGACAATCATGCTCTCACCGGAAAAATATCATCACGATCGAAGTCAAGGAGAGTCATTAAACCAGCGCGTTGGTAGAGTAATTCAAGAGCGTGGCTTTAGTGGGTTTGCTCGCGCCGGTGCCGTAAAGGCGGTAAATAAAGGGAAAGGTCTGGTTAAATCGTGCCGACGATATCTGTAATCGTACCCGTTTACAATGTTGAGAAATATTTAGCTCATTGCCTGGAATCGATTCGCAAACAAGATTTTTCAGATCTAGAAATCATCTGCATTAATGATGGTTCTACTGATACTTCCCCCAGATTGCTAACCATTGCCTCTGAACTTGATCCGCGCATTCTAGTGATCAACCAAGATAACCGCGGGGTTTCTGCCGCACGCAACCGGGGTCTGGGCGTTGCTTCCGGAGAAATAATAATGTTTGTCGACGGTGACGACTTCTTAGCTCCGGGAGCATGCAAGACAGTAGCAGAAGCTTTCGCAAAAGATAAACCAGATATTTTTACCTTCGGGGGCAAGGCTATTTCCTATGGGAAGCCGTCACCCTGGTTACTAAATGCTCTTTCTCCCAAGAAAGAGGTTATTCGAGGTCTAGGTGGGGACCTCTTTAAAAAAGCGAAAGAAAGACCCTATATCTGGTTATCGGCTTTTTCTCGTGATTTCCTGGAAACCAACTCTGTGCGTTTTGAAGAGGGGCTCGCAGTTGGTGAAGATCAACTGTTTTACTTAGAGGCCTATGTTAGGGCGAATCTAATAGTAACTTCTCCGAAACCCCTTTATTTCTATCGAGCCAATCGTCTCGGATCCGCAATGTCTAGTCAGCATAAAGATGATGACAAGCGGGTAAAGCAGCACTTGAACTTGGCTGACCGGGTATTTTCACGATGGAAAGCGGCCGGCTTGTTTGAAGAGCATAAGGCGGGGCTGCTGTATTGGTTTCTTGATTTTATTTCTTACGATGCTTTCCATACAGATAGCTCTGAAGAGGCGCTTCAAAGCGTACGAAAATTGATATTCAAGTATTTTGGGAATCCCCATGATGGTGATCTTGACGCTGCCACCGCCTTGGCATTGCGCAATTTGGAGCATCCTGAAAATCCTCTCAGGTACCCCCGTAACCTTGTGGTGATGGTACTGGAAGGTATGCAAAATCCCGTACTTAGTTCCCAGATTGCTCTGGAAAAACTCGGAAAACTAACCCCGCTGCGAATACTTTCAGCCATCTATAGACGGATTTTTCCGGCTAGCAGTTTAATGCAATATTGGTGGATTGCAGGAGTAGGCTACACTACAGCCGCCGCGGTGGAAGATGCGCAGTCCTATAATCGTCTAATTGCCGAATGGACGTTGTTCAGGCAGTGACCGATTCATACAGCTCCAATGCACTTTGCTTACCGGAATGATATATATCTTTCGAGCACACTAGAGGTGAGCAAACTTGGAGGCTGTCTGTAGCATTGAATAGATGTAGAACAGATCGTTAGCACTCATATAGGGAGAGATAAGTGGATGTCGTGGGAGTAGCCTCAAACGCTGATTTCTTTAACTCCTGGCTGCTATTCTCCGTTCCGTTGATTGTATCCTTAGCGGTGCTGTTCCTGCCTGGTCTGGCATCTGGATATGCCTTGGGTTTACGGGGCCGCTGGCTTTGGGGATGGGCGCCTGCCGGTTCAGTGGGGATAGTGTTTCTAGCGGCGGTAATAGCTTCCAAGTTAGGGATTACCTGGGGATTTCCAGTATTGCTAGTTTTCTGCATCTGCGCAACTTTTATTTGCTGGCTGATTTCTGTACTCCTAATCCGTTTCTATAAGTCAAAAAGTGTCGATACGGGAATTAGTGATCTTACAAAGTTAAGTCGGGGCGATAAGAAGTGGGTATATTTACCACCGATATTACTGCTCTCCATGTTTTTATATGAGACGGTTCGTTTCGCGACGGTGGTGAAACGCCCCGGAGCGTTTGCTCAAATATGGGACAATCTTTTTCACTCTAATCTAGCTATGATGTTTCTACAGAGCGGAGAGGCATCACCTTTCAAGGTTGATCTCTGGAATCCGGGAAGAGCTGGGTTCTATCCGGCGGCCTGGCACGAGGTAGTTTCCTTGGTGGCCAGTACCTGTTCAGGAGCTGTAACCACTGCTACCAACGCTGTGGCACTGGTAGTCGCTTTCATTATTTGGCCTTTGGGAATCTTCTGTTTGGCGTCTGCGATTTATACTTCTCGTCTGGTTCAGCTGATCTCCCTGGCGTTTTCCTTGGCGTTGCCCCAGTTTCCTTTCGCTCTCTTCAGCTGGGGTCCGCTCTACCCGAATTTGCTGAGCTCTTCGCTGTTACCGATAGTTATCGCCCTTTTTGTTAAATGGCTTTCGAGCAAACGGCTTGTTGCTGTTCCAGAATTATTTGCCACGGCTTGGGGTCTGGTCAGTGTGGGAGCCAGCCAGCCTAATAATGTATTTACTTTCGTCATTGTGGCCATCATTGTTACTTGGTGTTTTGGAGTAACCCGGATAAGTCATTATTCCGAGAGGTATCGAGGACGCAGAGGGGTAAGAAGTGCAGTGTTGGCGGGCTGGACGGCGTTGTGCCTAGCCGTCTACTGCCTGTGGGAATGGGGAACTTTCCAAATTTCGCTGATCAGAGGATTCCGTACGAAAACCCCCGACTGGTTTCCGCAGGGATCTTACTGGTCAGGAATCAAGGAGATTCTTTTATTGACCGCGGGTAAACCGAACGCTAGTTTTACGGTTTATCAGTGGTTAGATACGTTGCCGCTATCGGTTTTTTTGATCATCGGTTTGGTGGTGCTGACCATCAGCCGAAAAAGAACCTGGTTGGTTTTTTGCTGGCTAATTTTTTCCGGTCTTGCTCTCGTGGGGCACTCGATGCAGGATTTGCAGCTACGTCAGTATTTGGTAGGGGTCTGGTATGCGGATTCGCCCCGACTTTTTGTGCCAGTCGTAATGTTTTCTATTCCTATTGCCGCCGGAGGTTTGGGATGGTTGATTTGCCAACTTAATAAGTGGATTTCTCCAAAGGTATCTCGGAAAACTAAAACTATTATTTTAACTGTCTGTCTGGTAGTACCGGTGGGAGTAGCTGCCGACCCGACTCATTTGAAGAAGTCGTGGGAATGGATTGGCGATGTATTTTCTATTCGCACCCCCGCAGATAAAACCCTCGGTTTAGTGGACGAAGATGAGCTCGAATTACTGCTGGAACTTCCTCGTCTCACGCCCCCTGACAGTGTAGTTTTAGGAAACCCCTGGGAAGGAGCTGCCTTTGCTTGGTCATTGGGACAACGCCGTGCGATTTTCCCAACCTTACAAGCTGCTAGCGACCCTATGCCGGATAGGGCGTTCTTAACTAACCAGCTATACCAAGCTGAGAAGAGAAAACAGGTGTGTTCTTTCCTACATACTAGGAACGTATACGTCTTAAACTTCCGCAACCACTATTCAGGAGCGGAGGGAAAGACGGGCATCCAAAAGAAGTACCCGTCATTCGACTCTACGAATACGCCCCTACTAACTCCGGTGAAATCAGTTGGGCAGGCACGGCTATTAAAGTACCGCGGCTGTCTTGGACAACTCCCTACCGGGAGGCCTGATCCCCAATAACCATGCGGGGGGTACCTTTCCACAGCTGCGGATCGGTTACCCGGCGGCCGTCAAATAACAACTTGATGCCGGGCAGATCTTTCGCGCTAATGGTTTTGTATTCGGCGTGGTCAGCTTGCACGATAGCTGCAGTAACTTCTTCGCCTAGGTGGTAGGCGTCCCAACCGAAGCCCGCTAGTTCCTCGTCGCTAAACATGGGGTCATGAACCAGCACCTTTGCTCCCCGCTTGCGTAAGGAGTCAACGGTAGCGAACACACCGGAGAACGCGGTTTCTTTAACTGCCCCCCGGTAGGAAGCCCCCAGTACCGCCACTTTGACGTCTTTCAAATCGCCCAGCACTTCCTCTACGCGGGAAACTACATATTCGGGCATTCCGGCGTTATAGGTACGCGCAGTCCGAACCACGGAGGCATCGGGGTCGGTAGAAAGGTACAGACGCGGGTAAACCGGAATGCAGTGTCCACCCACCGCAATCCCAGGGCGGTGAATGTGAGAATAGGGTTGAGAGTTACACGCATCGATTACTTTTTGCACGTCAATACCGACTTTGTCCGCGTAGACCGCAAATTGGTTAGCGAGCCCGATATTAACGTCCCGGTAGGTGGTTTCCGCCAACTTGGCCATCTCGGCAGCCTCAGCGTTACCCATGTCCCAAACCCCGTTTTCACGAGGCAGGTCGGGGCGCTCATCAAACTGGAGGACGCTTTCATAGAACTTGATTGCTGCTTGGGTGCCCGCCTCAGATAGCCCGCCGACCAGCTTGGGATAGCGACGCAAATCCTGGAATACCCGTCCGGTTAAGACCCGTTCGGGGGAGAATACTAAATGAAAATCTTCGCCCTCTTTCAATCCCGAGATTTCCTCAATCAGTGGCTTCCAGCGGTTACGCGTAGTACCCACCGGCAAAGTGGTTTCGTAGGAAATTAAGGTTCCGGGGGTTAGGTGCTCGGCAAGGGAACGAGTGGCCTGATCCATCCAGCCGAAATCTGGCTGCCAGGTTTCGTCATTGACAAACAGCGGAACTACCAAAACAATCGCGTCTGCATTAGGAATAGCGTCTGCGTAGTTGGTGGTGGCACGGAGTTTTCCAGCCGGTACTAGCTCAGAAAGTTTTTCTTGCAGGTGAGCCTCCCCCGGGAAAGGCTCTTTCGCCTGGTTAATCAGGTCAACAGTCTTTTCGTTAACATCGACCCCAATCACGTCTTGTCCGCTGGAGGCAAACTGTACTGCCAGAGGCAAACCGATTTTTCCCATTGCCACAACTGCTACGCGCATCAAAGCTCCTTTGATATTACTAACGATTCAATAGATCCTGGATCCAGTCTACTCGGCATTTAGGATTCTGAGTTTATTTTGTATCTCTGGTTAATGACGCCCGGGTCTACGCCGTAATTTTCTGCGGCTTGGACTCAGCTGGGACGGTTAGCCGAGGGTAGCAACAGTGTTTTATGATAATGTTAAATGTTAACTGTTTAATGCAGCTGAACGCTGCAAGATTACGGTATCACCACGAATGGTTTGAGGGTTTAGTTATGGCTGTCCAGAGCAAAGTTATTAGGACGGTAACCTGTTTTACGGCAGCTGCCAGTTTAGTGCTGGCCACGGTACCGGCATACGGAGCTGAAGTCCCAAGTCCGGATTCCCCACAATCTCCTACAGCAGCGGAAAATGCTATTCCGGGTAGTGAAGAGCCCCAGGATTCTTCCTTACCTGCCGCCGACAGCTCAGATGAAGAGGCTGAGAGTAGCTCTAATGATTCCTTGGGAATCCGAGAGTCTGGTCCAGACACCTCCACTCCTCAAACTGCGGGGAATTCTGTTCAAGTTCCCTACACCGGATCAACAGTTTCACCGGGATCATTAGCCCCAAGTAATGGAGCGCCCCTGACTAAGTCCTCATACCCGGGATTTAGCGTGGCTTACTCAAAGCAGATTGGTCACGGGTGGCGTTCAGATGGGGTACTAATGTTGAACCGGTATCTCGGGACAAAGTATCCAGACCTGCTATTTTTTGATAAGCGCGGAAATGACATTTTTATTCGTCTCTACCGGGGAGCCTCAGGTGGCAAAGTCTACACTGTGGGTGACATCGGTCATGGCTGGAATGACTTCGATTTAGTGATGGCTGGAGATATTAACCAGGATGGGAAAACTGATCTTTTAGGCAGGAAAACTAATGGTGATCTAATTTATTACGAAGCTCGCAAGGGTTCATACTATTTTAAACCAGGGGTCAAAGTTGGCCATGGCTGGACCGGTATGCGTTCATTGACCTTTATGCCTCGTACCATTGGGAACAAATGTGGGGTTCTAGCAGTGGATTCTGAGGGACGTATGCATATCTATCCCTTTGCTAACCGCAGAGGAAGCTTTGCGCGCTCGGTCAAGTTAGGATACGGCTGGAGTAAATTCACGAGAGTAATGCGCATTGGCGATGCAGACCGTAACGGGAAGTCAGATTTCTTAGCAACTGATTCGGCAGGCTATTTGTATCTTTATCGTGCCAACTCGGCCGGGAATGCCTTCACACCAGCTCAGGTGGGTCACGGGTGGAATGGAATCTCTCAAATTCTACCTATCGATGTGTCATTAGGTGGGGGGATAATGGCAGTGGACAGTAAGGGAGCACTTCTCTATTACACGGTGAAACTCCCCGCTCCCGCATCTAAACGTGGTTGGCGTGCCCCAGGCCGCTATCTGCAAGCAGTTAGCCGAGTGCGCGCACCTGGAAATACTGTAGTCCCGCGTCGTGGTTGGAATGGCACCAAGGTTAGGGAAGTTCGTGCTCGTTTAGGCGTGGGGGTACCTCTTAATTCCGGCATGACTTTTGATGGACGTACTGAAAATGCGGTTAAGCGTTTTCAGAGTCGAGCTAGGGTTAGAGCTACCGGTGTTGTTGATCGCCGGACTTGGCAAAAACTGACCCGGCGTTCCTGGACTATGGATAATTTCCAAATGCGTCCAGTCAGTCTAAGCGCAAACCGCACTCAGCGGGTTAATGCCATGATTTCTTTTGCTCGCCGTCAAATCGGCACGCCCTACACTTGGGGCGGCGCCGGAGGCTATCGTGATGGATATGATTGCTCCGGGCTGGCTCTGCAGGCTTTGTATGTTGCCGGTATCGATCCGCAACCTATAAACGTCATTGCTCACGCGGCTCCGACTTACCGCAGTTCTAAGCAGCTCTATGCCCATCCGAAATTGCAAAAAGTTAGGTTTGCTTCTCGTCAGCCAGGAGACTTGGTATTCTGGCGAGGACGGGGCGGAATCTACCACGTAGCTATCTATGTGGGTTCCAACCAAATAATCGAGTCTAATTATGGGCATACGCGGCAACGGGGACTGTATAACTGGGGAAGTATTGCTCCCTACGTTGTGCGTCCGTTGGCGCGGTAGATCTGGTCGAATAACTAGTAACACAGAGGTTGCTATTGAAGACAAAAAATAGCAGAGTCCGTTGGATTGGAATCTTGGTAGTAGGGTTACTGGTGGCAGCCATTGGGGCATCATCTTGGTATTACTGGCATCATTCCAGGCAAAATTCCCTTCCTCAGGCGACCGGACCGCAGGTGAAAACATCTGTTGGCCCTAATGCTAACTTGCCGGAGGTGCAGGCTGGTTCCCAAGGGTGTGCTGCTATGGATAAGGTTTTGAGTAACCTCCTCGAGCAAACCCCCCAAGGTAAAGCATTCACGGGGCGCGTAGCGCAGATTCAAGCTCAACAAAATGATCCTGGCTCTGGAACTGAAAACGCCACTCAGGAGTGGTCGAAGTTTTTGCAAGTTCTTCCGAATTACTACCCCGAATTCGAAAACGCTGCCGGGGAAGACGAAACAGCCAACCAGGCAATAAAAAATATGTCCGAGATTGTCGCCTTGGAACCACAGCTGATTTCGGGGAAGATTCCCGAATATACCGATGGGCAGGCCGCGCAACGTGAGCTTGAGGAAGGCAAAACTCCGAAGCAAAACCCGGAATACGTTAAGAAATCAGAGCAACTAGATAAACTGTTAGATCAAGTCAGTTGGTGTATGCCTACTTGGCCAGTTATCTACGGATAGCAAGTTTCGTGGTGGCTTACTGTTGTAGATAAACTACCTGTAAAAAACCAATGAAAGGTACCGGAATGACCCGCATAGTTGATAGCGCAGATGTTTCCCCCGAAGCGCAGATTGGGGAAGGCTCCAGTGTTTGGCATTTAGCGCAGGTGCGCGAACACGCCCAGCTGGGTAAGAACTGTATTATCGGGCGCGGTGCTTATATCGGCGAGGGCGTGCGCATGGGCGATAACTGCAAAGTGCAAAACTATGCTCTGGTTTATGAACCGGCTTCCCTAGAAGACGGGGTGTTTATTGGGCCGGCAGTGGTGCTCACTAACGATCATTTTCCCCGGGCGATTAACGAGGACGGTTCCATTAAGTCTGCCTCCGACTGGGAACAGGTGGGGGTCAGCATTAAGCGAGGAGCGGCGATTGGTGCCCGCTCGGTGTGCGTAGCGCCGGTAACTATCGGCGCCTGGGCACTAGTAGCTGCCGGATCAGTTGTAACCAAAGACGTTCCTGAATACGCCCTGGTGGCCGGGGTTCCGGCGCGTCGTATTGGATGGGTAGGGCCAGCAGGTGAAAAACTGCAACCAATATCGGGTGAAGAGGACATATTTGAGTGCCCAAAGTCCGGTAAACGATTCCGTCAAATCTCTGAGAATAAGTTAGAGCAAATCTAGGCGAGGTATTTACGGTGGGTAAACGGCGTGGTTTCGTTAGGATAGTGTCCCGAATTTATGTTCCAGAGGCTGCAGCGGCCTCGTTCCGTTTGGCGGGTGTGGCCAAGGCGTTACGGAGAAAAGGCATAGAAGTTGAGGTGGTTACCACTACAGCCCCACCGGACGCACAACTCAACGATCAAGATCGCGTACGGCGTTTTCCGGTACTGCGAGATAGAGAAGGATATGTACGCGGGTACCTGCAGTATCTTAGCTTTGATATTCCCGCGTTTTTCCGGGTTTTGTTTTCGCCTCGCGCTGCCGTGACCTTAGTGGAACCGCCCCCTACCACCGGATTTTTCATGCGGATAGCCAATAAACTCCTGGGTGTTCCCTATGTGTATTACCTGCCAGATTTGTGGGGAGCAGCCAGTGCGTCTTTCGCTCCAAAGATAGTTGTGAAAGCAGTAAAAGCCTTAGAGGCGTTCGCGGTTCGGGGTGCTGCCGCAGTAATCGCGGTAAATGAAGAGATCGCTGAGACTGCGCGAGCAATGGGTGCAAAGTCGGTGCACCTGATCCCGAACGGAATAGATACCGATACCTTTACTAACGAAGTTGAGCCACTATCCCGGGGTGAGAGAGAAGATGTTGGCTTGGCAGATGCGCCCTATTTTATTTACACCGGTACTGCTTCCGAATGGCAAGGTGCCAGTATCTTTATCTCTGGTCTGGCTCAGGTAATAGACAAAATTCCTCACCACCTGGTGTTCCTCGGTAAAGGCAGCGACTGGGATTTACTTAAAGAACAGGCAGCGAAACCGGAACTGAAGGGGCGAGTGCACGTCCTGGAAACACTCCCACCAGATGAAACTGCCCGCTGGATAGCGGGCGCGGACGCCGGGCTGGTATCTATAAAAGCCGGAGCAGGATATGACCATGCGTATCCCACAAAAGTACTCTCTACTTTAGCGTGTGGAACACCAGTGATATATGCAGGACCGGGTCCGGCAGGTGAAGATATAGTTGAAAACCGTTTAGGAGTTTGTGCCGAGTACTCTGCGAGTAGTGTTGGCACTTCCTTTACCAGGATCATTGAGGAAAAAACGGGGCTTGTGGATAGTGATACCAGGCGGCAATGGGTGGTTGCCTGTCGTTCCTTGGAAGCCTCTTCGGCGGCAGTGGCTAAGGTTCTCATGTCTAACGTTTGAAAAACAACGATTAGCGGCGGAAAAATAGGATCCATCCGTTAGAAAAAGCTGGGAGAACTAGTCTGTGTTAAAGGTCTATCTGCTGCAAGTAACTTGTTCTTTGCTGTTACTTTTCATCCCCGGTCTAGCTGTCTCTTGGGTTTTACGCATAAAAGGGATTATTGCCTGGGCTTTCGCTCCGTTAATTAGTCTATCTATCAGCGCCTTAGGAGCGGTAATAGCTAATCTAGTAGGAATCCGCTGGGGCATAGGCAGCTTCCTACTAATGGCCGCTGTTTTTCTAACGATGGCTTTCCCCCTGTCAAGAAAATTTCAGCCGCTACAGATATCCTCCCTACCACCATGGCTATTACCTACCGGTATTGCCGCTTGTCTGTTACAAATAATTCCCTTTTTTTTCGCTAGCTCTATCCATAACCCGATTCAACAGGTTGATTCGACCTTTCATATGAATTTGGTGTGGAACATCCTGGATTCTGGAAATGGCTCAACATTTGGTGGGGCAACCAGAATGTATGGTTTAGAGACGACCAGAACCATTTACCCAAGTGGCTGGCATGATTTTTTGTCCCTATTTACTACCAAGGACACCGTAGCTACCGGCGTTAATGCCGTTCACGTAATGATTTGTGTACTTTGGGTTTTGGGGATAACCATACTGGCACATTGCCTGTTCCCCGACAGACCAGAAATAGTATTGTTGGCGCAGGGGTGCTCTGCCCTGGTAAACGAATTCCCCACTTATATGCAAACTGTGTACCCTATTTTTCCCAACAGTTTGGCTGTGGCTTGCTTACCAGTGGCAGGAGCCGCTTTCTTCTGCATACTGTGTCCTCCGAACCAAGTAAATCGGTATCAGCGGGTGTTTTTCCTAGGGATATTAGTCTGCATAGTTTTATCGATTTGCTTAGTCCATCCCTCTTTTATCTTTAACTCCGTCTTATTAGGGATTGGTCCGCTTCTCTATCTACTCTGGTATAAGATCCGACAAATTCCACCTGATGCAAGCAGGCGAATTCTGCTAATCGCTACTTCTATGGTTTTAGCTCTATTAACACTGGTGGTAGTAGTCGCGACTTCTAGCAGCTACGTGCGTACTACCTTTTCTCGAATGGCAAAGGCATACAATACTAGTCCCCGGGTGAGCCTATTATCTTTCGTCAAAATTCTTTCGTTGGCCTCTTGGTATCCTACCGACGTTGCTGCTAGCGCAAGCCGCAGCCAAAATCTGTTAGCGTTCGCCTGTATGATACTCACAATTTTTGGCATTTTTTTCGCCCGAAAATTTGGAAGATCTGCAATAGCCTTAATATGGGCATGCATTCCTTTAGCTTTGGTCGCTTTGGGCACTATGTGGCGTATCTTCCCACTAACGATTATCGCCGGGTTTTGGTATATGAGCCCCCATCGAGTCTTGTCTGCTCTTGCTGTTCCGCAGATAATAGTTATGGCTCTGGGTGCTGCTGCTATTTTTTCAAAGTTGTCGATGATTATAGGCTCTTATTCTAAATGGTCGCCTCATAGAATTAAACGGGTAGTCACTGTGGTGAGTAGCTTAGCTTTCGCGGCAACTATTCCCTTAGGGATAATATCTAAGTCGACCTACTACCGGATAGTTTATGACCCAAACTCCAGCTTTCCTACTATTGTGGCTTCTGCTGCCGAACTGTCAATGCTGGAGCGTTTGCGAGAGTCTGACCTGGACAAGGGGATGATTCTTGGCGATCCGATGAATGGATCCGCTTTAGCACAGGCAGTCAGCGGTAAAGAGGTAGTCCTACCCCAGTTGTATTATCGAGATGAGAATGAGGATGAAAACTATCTCAAAGATAACTTCTCGAGAATAGGTGAGGATTCCCAAGTTTGTAACATTTTACAGAAATATCGTATCGCTTATTTTTACTATGACTCAGATCGGTTCGATGGCACAACGGACGCTAACCAGGAAGCACCTGGGTTTTACCAAGATATTAATTGGTCTTTTTTGCGTAAAATTGATTCCGGGGGAACGGCTTCTCTTTACGAGATTACTGGGTGTCGCTAAATAAGTATCCGGGTATGAGACACTACTTTAAGAGCAACTACTTATATCAGCTGGGAAAACATACAATATACATGCCTAGACTACGAATGGATGAGTAATGAAAAAGAAGCGCTTAATCTTGTTAGATGGATATTATCCTTACGGGCACGGGGAAGAATTCATTGAAAGTGAGATCTCCTATGTTGCTAGCAAGTTTGACGAAATAATTATTCTTCCAACTCATCTAAGTGGAACCGAAAAAATAACGCGCACTGTCCCACAAAACTGTAAGGTATTTCCGGTAGTTCAACGTAAAAAAATCCAGCAAATGTTATATATGATTCCGGCATTTACCACCGGGATGATTAACTACGATGGCTGGAAAGAAACGCTGATTGATTTATGGTTTTCCACTAGTGTTTTGAGTCTGTACTCGCAAGTTAAGCAGATTCTAAAAGAGCACAATATTGTGGCTGATAGCTCGACTAGCACGGTGATTTATAGCTACTGGATGTTCAAGGAAGCAGCCGTGGCTATCATGCTGCGCGATAAGTATTTTTCCGGAAATGCGAAGGCGGTGTCACGCGCGCATCGATTTGATGTGTACCCTCAACATTATATTGCTGGCCATCTTCCCGCGCGTCCTTTCATTGCCTCGAAGATAGACATGCTTTACCCCATATCTGAATCAGCAAATCACGAGATTCATAAGATTAAGACTGCGCAGCCCATCTGCAGTACAGTCTCCCGTCTGGGGGTACAAGCATCTACCCTAAATGCCCCCCGCTCTAGACCCGATATCTGCCATTTCTTAACCTGCTCATCGCTTTTAGCAGTAAAACGTCTGCCTCTAATTGTGTCCGCTATGAAGGAGCTGTATAAACAGCAAGGCAAGAGTTTTCGGTGGACCCATATTGGCGACTCCGGCAAGGGATCGGGAGGAAGACTAGATGAAATGGTACACGATGCCGGCCTATCTGAAGTGTTCACCAACATGGGGCGCTTGGGTAACTCGGAAGTAATCGCTGAAATGGAAGATCAAAAATACTCGTTTCTAGTTAACTATTCGGAGTCCGAGGGTGTTCCAGTGACTATCATGGAAGCCTTTTCGTGCTATCTGCCGGTTATTGCAGGTGACGTGGGAGGAATCGGCGAACTGGTAAAAGATCAAGTTAACGGATTTGTCGACAGTTACGACCCTACAGAAAAATCACTGGTAAAAATGCTGATAAAAGCGGTGAACTGCAGTGAGCCAGAATATTCAGCTCTCTCGCAGAGCAGCTATGAGACGTGGAAGAATATGGCTGATGCAAGAGCCAATTATCAGAAATTTACTCAACAGCTCTTAGATTTGAATTAGTTTTATGCTTTGCGTAGCTGAATTTATCAGCGGAGATGGAATAATCTCGGAGCGGATAATAGCGCTCACCTTACAAGGAGAAGTGGTAGTACAACGGGAGTTCTAGACCTCGGCATCGTATTTTTTCGCGCTCCAAAAGGCTAGGACAATCATTAGCGCTAGGCAAATAGCCATGCATATTGATAATAACCAGGTGGTGGCTACCAAAGACCATCCGAGTAACGTACCTATGTAGACAGCGCCCAGTCCCACGGCCATATAACTAACTGCAAATCCAAAAAGTACCTGCTGACGATCAATGGTTAAGAAAACCGTTGAAATTGGAGAAGTCGCAACATTTAGGTATAACCATGGCACCAGCGCTTGTCCAATAAGTCCAGAATCATTCCATTGCGAGCCCAAAAACCAAGGAAATAGCCAGGGGGCAATTATTGCTATTACTGCGAAGGGGAGAAACCCGGCAATTAAAGATAGTTTTACGGATGTTTTCACTAGAGCGGTCATGTTACCTTTTTCGGTGGACGCAAATTTTTGATAAAAAACCTGCGAGATTGCTCCCGTTATCAGGCTAACTGGAGCCTGCATTAGACGCCATGCTTGCCCGAACTGACCCACGGCATCAGTAGAGAATAGCGCGCCGATCATCATCATGATCCCGTTCAATCTGATCGCATCGACTAACGCATTTGGGCCATTAATTAGTGGCATCTTTTTGTAACGCTTGAGTAGTTGTATGCGAGTCAGCGAGGGCGCGGTTTCGCCTTCAACCTGTTTCCTTCCTTTCCACATTAATGTTCCAGCAGCAAGTGACTGGCCTAAAATATGGCCGATGACGAGACCGGCTACGCCCCCCAGGTGGCAAAGTGAAAAAACAATCTGAGAGATAGCAATTGAACCGGACATTTGCACTCGGTTTATGGAGATAACCCGGTACTGGAGGGTTCGGGTAAACCAGTAATTAAACGAGTTGACCTGAGACAGAGTAAAAACCGCTAGACCTGAATATATTAGCCAAGGTGCGAGCTCGGGATTACCTAACCACTTCGCTAGAGCTCCCGCAAATGGGATCATAAAAAGGGTAACGCATATGCTTACCACGAAAATTATTACAGTGACAGTATTACGTAACAAACGAGCGTTACCATGCGATTTCGGTAGTACTATTCCTAAATCATATCTGAGGCCGGCAACTGCCACGACAGTGGCTACTACCGAGGTAAACAGCGTGTAAACGCCAATTTCTGTAGGTGAATATAATCTAGAAATTAAAGGTGCCGTAACAAGTGCCAGCAGTTGCGCAATTACGGTTCCTGATAGCAGCGTAGATACGTGCTTTGCCGTAGGGCTTTTTCTGATTAAATCCCGTATGCGTCTAAGCATCTCCACCATTTCAATCCATCATGAGGAATAACCGAATCATCCCAACTTTAGTTAGGTTTAGATCGCATTCAGCCTATATGTAATAGGCTTTAGTTTTTCCAATCCTGCAGTGCCTGCGCCACAGCTATAGCGGCATATCCATCTCCATAAGGGGTTTCGTTTGTGGCTTTTGGTTGAGGACGTTGGGCAGCTTTAACCAGGGCATCTCCCGGCTCCACTAGTTGGTTCCATCCCAGTTCTACGGTCTCTACCCACTCGGTCTCCGGACGTACGGTGGTGCATATAGTGTCAAGCAAGAAGGCTTCCTTTTGTAAACCGCCAGAATCAGTTATTACCCCTGCGGAATGCAGGGTAGAGGCGACCAGTTCTGGATAGGCGAGAGGTCGATGCGCTAGCAGGTTCCCGCGTCCAAGCTCAATGCCATGTTCCTTACATTTAGCCACCAGCCGCGGATGAGCCAAAATCACTGTCGGTAAATCCAGGTGGGCAAGAGAATCAAGAATCTGTTCAAGCCGATCTTTATTATCGGTGTTATCTGGGCGGTGAATGGTGGCGAGCCGATACGCGCCCTCGTGAAAACCAAACTCTTCCATAATTGGGGAGGGTTTATTCTTTACCTGCTCTTTTACCTGTAAAACCACGTCGGTCATTACGTCACCGACTACTACGGTTCGCTTCGCTAGTCCTTCGTTACTTAGATGCTTCGCCGCAACCGCAGTAGGAGCCAGCAGTAGGTCGGCAGCATGATCAGTTAAAACTCGGTTGTGTTCCTCGGGCATTCGGCGATTAAAAGATCGTAGTCCGGCCTCTAAATGAGCGAGTGGTAGATGCAGCTTTACCGCTGCTACGGCAGCGGCCAAGGTCGAGTTCGTGTCTCCGTAAACTAAAACCCAATCCGGTTCGCATTTCTGCAAGACCGGTTCAATGGCGATGAGCATACGCCCGGTTTGCTCGCCGTGACTGCCGCTGCCTATCCCCAAATGCTCATCAGGGGCAGGAATTCCTAGGTCGCGGAAAAATACGTCCGAAAGCATCGGGTCATAATGCTGACCAGTGTGGACGATAATATGTTCTATCCCTTGCTTTTCCATCGCTTTTGCAATGGGAGCTAGTTTAACGAACTGGGGGCGTGCCCCTACCACTGAAAGAACTTTCATAGCTTCTATTGTATGTTGTTGCTTGATAAAAGAAATTAACCCTACTATCCCGCTAAAACTGAATCTTTATCCCAGTGGCTTTACTGACTTTAAGACATAAGTACTACACTCGTAGCCTGGTATTACTAAGCCGCTAGTTTAGTGATAATCTATCGGTTCTTGTCAAGTAAATCAGTTAAAATCTTCCGGGCAACAGCTGCGTCTTTCTCAAAGCAAAGATCGGTAGCGGCATAATCCACTGCCTGTTTATAGTTTTCGATGCGTTCGGGGTTTAAGGTATTCAATGAAGCTACAATTTCTTCTACAGAGAACCCTTTTGAAACGATCCCCAGATTGTATTTCTTTACTACATCAACCATCTCCACCGTGGGGCCGACCGCTATAGCTAAACGAGCTTGCACAAAGTCGAATAACTTGTTTGGCAGAGTTAAGCGAGCATTAGTGTTAAAGGGGGGAATCCAAAATACTCCTACGTCGTATTGATTTAGAGTTTTCGGTAGTTCTGCCGGTTTTACCGGATCGTGGAACACGATACGCGGTGATCCCTCAGCCAGGGATTTTAGTTCGCGAAGGTACTTGCCTCCATCATTTGCCGGAACCAAGTACAAGTCGAGGGTGAAGCGCTCTCCCGCAGCTACAACGGCTTTGATGGTGGTTTCTAAAGCCCGGCCAGGAACGGCACCCCCGGAATGAACTAAACGAATCTGTTCGCGGGCAGTTTTGCTCGGTTCTAAATCTTGCAGGGGACAAGAGTTTCGCATTATCTGGGGCTGGACACCAAAAGTTTCCTGATACAAATGCGCAATTCTGCCGGCAACAGTAGTTTGGGCACTGGTGCGAGGAAGATATTTCTTACAGATGTAGCGAATATAGGGGGCAACTAAAATCCGCCAAGAGGCGATATGGGTTCGCTCTTCCGGCGCCCACTCATGTAGATCCGCCCACACCGGGGTGGAGTCACCAGCGGCATAAAAAGCCACCGGCAACGCCCGAGCATCGTTAGAGATTACCAGGTCGAATTGGCGGTCACGCAGTAGCTCACGGGCACGTCTCAAAGCCGGGGCGGCGAACTCGCTAGCTCCGTGTAAATGCAGAGCCAGCTTGAGTACCCCCGGAACGGTTTGCGGTAGCGACGGTAGCTCGCTGGGAACTTGCAGGTGTTCATCGCTGCCTTCCGGCTGAGTGCCGTAACCTAAGGTAGTTACGTGTCCGAAGTCTTTCACCACGCTGAGCTGCCGTAAAAGACGGGCATCACGTCGTATATCAGAAAACGAAATAACCAGTATATTTGGATTCGAACGCATATAGGCATCATACCTGCGCTAACGACTCGATGGATAACCGGAAAGCTAAGAGACGGGGATTTTCTTGGATCAGAAAAAAGCTGACAATCGGGCTTTGTATAAACAGTATCTCCATACCAAGTAGAAAAACAGGAAGGATCCGCACCGCCGAGTCAACCTTCTAGATAAAAAGTATGTATATAAATTGCTTGTTTCTGCCGGTAGTAGCCGGAAATTACATAGGGTAGAATCATATTTCCCCCAGAAGAACATTTGAAATACGCTCCGGCAATATCAGGGAGAACGACAGTGGCCAAGAATAAAACGCTCACAATTCTAGTTGCTATGGTTTTAGGTCTCGGGTTGGTGCTGCCCACTTACTCGTTCGCCTCGGCAAAAGAGACGGAAGAAAAAGATCAGGTTGCAGTGGTCGATCAGATTCCTCAGCAAACCCCGGTAAAGGTATCCGTAAAGGAAGAATCTCCAGCTGCCGGTGAAGGGGAATCTGACAATTTGGTGTCTGCTGAGATCGGTTTCGACTTAGCTATTGTGGGGGTTACCTGGTCAGAAACTGTGTCAGAAACTCCACAGATAAAGTATCGCACCTTGGGGAAAGACCAGGTTTGGAGTCAATGGCAGAATATTGATGTCGAAAAAGGAGAGAGCGAAAAACGCGCTTCCGGAACCGAGCCGATTGTGGTCACTGAGGCTTCTCAGGTTCAGGTAAAGACCCTCCTGCCCGATGGCTCTACTCCGGAGAGGCTAAAAGTGACGGTTATTAATCCGGGAGTGGGCGCCGGAGACAGCCAGGCTAACCCTAATAAGAACTTGGCGAGGCTGAGATCGGCAGAGGACGCGCGCGGGATAGCTATTCATTCCCGCTCAGATTGGGGCGCAGACGAGAAACTAATGACCTGGCCTCCAAAGTCGATTAAACCGCAGGGGGTGGCCATTCATCACACTGCCGGCACTAATAATTATTCCGCCACCCAGGTTCCGGGAATTTTGCGAGGAATTTATTATTTTCATGCGGTGACTCGAAACTGGGGAGATATCGGCTACAACGTCCTGGTAGATAAGTACGGCAGAGCGTGGCAAGGACGCAGAGGAACCTTCCAGAACCCCAGTGAAGGAGCGCACGCCCGCAGCGTGAACGGGGTAACCTTCGGTATTTCGGTATTAGGAACTTATGAGACGCAGGCACCGCCCTGGGCAGCGCAAGACACCGTCACCCGCTTAGCTGCTGCCCAGCTGAAATTGCGCGGTCTCAACCCCTTAGGAACTTTCACCTTCCGGGGACATACTTTCAACCGCATTTCAGGACATCGCGACTTTGTGGTGTTAGGTACCGGTAATAATACTGCTTGCCCGGGAAATGCATTTTATCGGCAGCTCGGTGCAATAAGGCAACGGGCTGCCACCCTGGCAGCCGGATGGGCCTCTGGAAAGTCCTCACGGGTAAACCGTACTTTCAATGGTGAGACATTACTTTTTGATGATTCGGGGAACGCGGTTTCCCTTTCAAAAGCAAAAAAACAAATTTCTATTGGACAACCGAAATCACTAGGAAAAATAGTTGAGCCGGGATCGCGGGTCTTTGCGACTGGCGATTGGGATGGAAATCGGAAACCAGACCTGATTTCCATTAGCAAAGATGGTGACATGTGGTTACATTCGGGAGGTAACAAGAGATATCTTGCTAAACGGAGAATTGGGCATGGTTGGAACACTATTAATTCCGTAGTTACCGGGCTAGATTGGGACGGAGACGGAAATAAGGATGTGATTGGCCGGGTAGCCAGAGATGGAAGGCTAATTCTGTATCCCGGTAATGGCAAAGGCACATTCAAGAGGGCACGACAAATCGGACACGGATGGCATGGATTTACCAGGCTGGTAGGGGTCAGTAAATTTATGCGTGGCCGCCCAGCCATTCTGGCACAAAACAAACAGGGAGGATTGTTCACCTATGCCGGTAACGGCAGAGGAAGATTCGCCGAGATATTTCAGTCGGGTTGGAACTGGGGCTCCATCCACACTCTAATTGGCGCTAAAGATTGGACAGTCGATAGAGTCGGAGATCTACTAGCCGTAAGAAACGATGGAGCACTGATCGTCTACCCAGGAAATGGGCGTGGTCGTTTTGGGCGCACCCAAGATATTGGTACTGGTTGGAGTGCTTTCTCAACTGTTCTAGATGTCAATGATGCTTCTACTTCTGGAACTACGCTTTTCGGGATTTCTAGTAATGGAGAGGTAAAAGCTTATCCCGCCAAGTTTTTTAAAGACCCGGTAACCAAGTCACCGCACCTGGCCTCCACGATGACTATCCCCGCAGGTAACTGGGATGCTGATTCATCAGCCGATGTGATCACCCGCAGCACTGATGGAAACCTGATGCTCCACGCAAATGGCAATGCCACAGCGGTACAAATTGGCAGCGGCTGGTCAAGATTTAACGAAATCGTGGCTGCTCTTTCGTGGAACCTCGACGAACTACCATATCTGCTAACCTACCGGCGCAGCGATGGGGAGCTTCTTTATTACAAAGCGAATCAAAATGGTCGTTTCACCTCTTCAGACGTTATCGGGTACTACCCGGGCATGAAACAGCTGGTTTATCTCGCTGATTTCTTAGGACATCCCGAGCCAACTGTTGGTTTTATTAAGCCTAACGGGGACTTTATGACACTTGACCGGAGTTCAGGTTCCCTACGCCGTATAGGTCATGGCTGGCAGAATTACCGCTCGGTTATTGGAGGTACTGATGTCAATAACGATGGTAGGCCAGACGTGATTGCCCAATCACCTGGTGCGATAAGGGTTTACTACGGTGCCGCTAGGGGTGGCTTTGGGAGAAATGCAGTATTGAAAACCCTGCCTGCAGGACTTGGTCAGTTGCGCTAATACCTGTGATTTCATTTATTGATACGGAGGTATCAGTCCGAAGCGTGTCGCTATGACCGTAGGAGGCCGCCTGGTCATAGTGGATAGGGCTAAATAGAGTTGCCGATAACTATCAATCGCGGTTGATAGTGTCTAATTCCAAAAACCGGTGGGGTAGTAATATTCTTCCTACCCCACCGGCATTACAGAACGCTAGGTGTTACTTAGCAGATTCTAGAATTTCTTCTACCACTTTCAAGGCTTGCAGCGCCTCCGACATAGAAACATGCTCACTGCCTTTGCCTAAAATAGCGTCCCGGAAGTGTTCATGTTCTACCCGCAGCGGCTCCCGTTTGGTCAGCTCGTAGCGGGTTACCTCGCCTTCGGAGACTCCCCGGAAGTTAGCGACCTGGGTCCACTCCACCGGAATTGACCCGTTCCGGTAGAAGGTAAGGTCACCCATCATAGTGTCAGCTACCAGGGCGCCCTTTTCGCCAATCACAATGGTCTTGCGATCTTTGAAAGGACAAAGCCAGTTCACCAGGTTGTTTACCAGCACCCCGTTTTCCAGTTTGCCAACCACATTGACCATGTCCTCATTTTCGCGGCCAGACCGGTAAGCGGTTACCGCCGACACTGACGCATAGTTTGAGCCGGCTACCCAAGCAGTTAAATCCACATCGTGGGTAGCTAAATCTTTGACTACCCCCACGTCCGAAATCCGAGCCGGGAATGGAGACTGGCGGCGGGTAGAAATCTGATAAACCTCACCCAATTGTCCCGCAGAGATCCGTTTCTTCATTTCCAGGAGGGCGGGGTTGCAGCGTTCCACGTACCCCACGGCACCGACCAAAGAGGCCTCCGCGAACGCTTTCACAATCCGTTCCCCGGATTCCGCATCAGTAGAAAGCGGCTTTTCTACCAGGGTATGTACCCCGGCCTCGGCCAGTTTCAACGCGGTTTCTTCGTGGAAAACGGTCGGAACAGCCACTACGCAAGCGTCTAAATCTTGCGCAATCAAGGCGTCGATATCGGGGAGGACTTCCATCCCTTTGGAAACCCCAAACTTGTCTCCAGCGGGATCTGCCATCGCTACCAGGTCAACACCCGGCAGTTCGCGGATATTACGTACGTGGTGCCGACCCATCGAGCCGATACCGATAATTCCGTAACGCAGGTTCGCCATATCTTATGCACCCGCCTTGGCTAGTTTGTTGACCGCTTCCACAATCCGCTCCAAATCGCCTTGCGAGAGGGAGGGGTGAACCGGTAGCGATAGGCATTCTTTCGCAGCCTTTTCGGTGTGGGGCAGTTCCAAACCCTTGGCGTAGGGAGCCAGAGACGGCAGGCGGTGGTTAGGAATCGGGTAGTACACGCCGGAACCAACCTGGTACTCATCTTTAAGAGCAGCCGCAAAACCATCACGGTCTTCGCTAACCCGGATAGTGTACTGGTGATACACGTGCTCAGCCTCTGGGGCTACTGGGGGAACCGTGACTCCCTGTAGATTCTCGTTTAAGAACTTCGCGTTCGCCCGGCGCTTTTCCATCCAGTCGGACACCTGAGACAGCTGTGCCAGGCCGATAGCGGCGTTAATATCGGTCATCCGGTTGTTCAGCCCCACTAGCTCGTTCGCATAGCGCTTTTCCATGCCCTGGTTACGAATCATTCGGGCTTCACGTGCTAGTTCGCCGTCCCCGGTGGTGATTGCCCCGCCCTCTCCGGCGGTCATATTCTTGGTGGGGTAGAAGCTGAAAGCCCCGAAAGCCCCGAAAGTGCCAACCTGCTGGCTATTCCAGGTAGCGCCGTGAGCTTGGCAGGCGTCCTCGAATACTAGCAGGTCGTGCCGCTTAGCAATATCCATAATGGCGGTCATGTTTGCCGGGTGTCCGTAAAGGTGAACCGGCAGGATAGCGCGGGTCTTCGGGGTAATGGAGGCTTCAATCGACTCGGGATCCAGGCAGAAATAATCATCCTCAATATCGGCAAAAACCGGGGTGGCGCCGATAATCGCTACTGAGTTACCGGTGGCCGCGAAAGTAAAGGAGGGAACGATTACTTCGTCGCCAGGTTTAATCCCGGCAGCCAGCTGCCCTACATGCAAAGCGGAAGTGCCCGAGTTAACCATTACTGACTGCTGACCATCGCCGCTAGCCATCTGAGCAGTGAACTTTTCTTCGAATTCTGCAACCCGCGGGCCTTGCGCGACCATGCCGGATTTTAGAACCGCGTCTACCGCGGCGCGTTCTTTATCGCCAATAATGGGTTTTGCGGCGGGAATAAACTCTGCAGTCATTAGTTAAGTAACCTCCTGGGTCTGGTGTGGGATAGCGTTTCAAGTCTGATGATCTTCAATCAGCTTCCCTATTTCATCACTATTATAAGTGCGAGAGTACCTGGCGCCTATAAGAAAAGTCCTGATTGCTTGTTATTCTAGGAAAAGAAAATAATTCGCGCGGAAAAGGTAATAGCAGACTATGGCAGCTAGAGATGACACCTGGGTCATCATACCCGTATATAACGAAGACCAGGTGATTGGGCAAGTAGTTAAAGATCTGCTCCCCACCTTTCCCCATGTGGTCTGCATAGATGATGGCTCCCGGGACAGATCGGCCGCGGTCGCGGCGGCTGCCGGTGCCACGGTTATCCGCCACCCCGTGAATCTGGGGCAAGGTGCGGGACTGCAAACGGGGATCGAATACGTGCGGGGATTCACTCCGGCGAAATACCTGCTCACCTTTGACGCCGATGGGCAACACCGGGTAGAGGACGGCCTGGCTATGGTGGAGCAAGCCGAAAAAGAAAACTTGGCGATAGTTTTCGGGTCGAGGTTTTTATCTTCCCAAACCCAGGTCGGTTGGATGAAGCGCCTGGTGCTAAAAACTGCGGCGTTGGTTACCGCCCGCCGCACCGGAATGAAACTCACCGATGCTCATAACGGTTTGCGGGTACTACGCCGGGATGCTTTTGAACAGGTTTACTTACTGCAAAACCGGATGGCACACGCCTCTGAAATAGTGGCGCAACTAGCCAAAACCGGGCTTCCGTGGGCAGAACACAGCGTATATATCCGCTACACCGAGTACTCCAAAGCTAAGGGACAATCCTTGCTTAACTCCATAAATATCCTCACCGAATTGCTGATCAAATAGGGGCTAATGATGCTGATAAAAATCCTGCTGATTGTTTTGGTGTTAATCCTTTCCCTATATATGTTCAAAGCGAACCTGGGGGCAAAACAGACAGCCTGGCGTCGTCTGGGGATATTGGCTTTCGCGATTTCTGCGGTAGTGGTGGTGATTTTCCCCGGGATCACCACCACGGCTGCGCGCTTCGTGGGAGTTGGGCGCGGTGCTGACCTGCTGCTGTATGTACTGGTGGTAGTGGTTCTCTACAATATGTTGATGCAGGCCAAGCAGCGCAACGCAGCGGAGCGACGCCTTACAAAACTTGCCCGGGAAGTAGCAATCACCCATACTGTCCTCGGTGAGGACGAGAAACGAGTTTCTCCCGAGGAAACCGATACCTCCGCAGAAAACATAACCTTTACTACTAGTACTACTAGCGTTAACCCTGCTAGCGGTGAATCTAATTAACCTAAACATTTAAGAGAAACGGATAACGCCCACATTTAAATCTCAATCGTTGATTTTGGGTAAAGCCCTTTCGAAGAATCCGACGAAGGAATAGATCTGCCCCTCTGAATGTAACTTTCTCCTATATGCAGGTGAGTCACCCCTCTAGAGGCTCTAATTCACCCCCTATTACCTGCGGAAGCTTACAAAGGCGTACTAATGTTAGTTCACCTGCTCAAATAATTGTTGTAACAATTTTCCGAAACCTCTTGACCGAAACGATTTTGTCGGCTATCGTGGCAATACCGAACCGATTCGGTAAGGTTTTTGGTAAATGAGTAGATAGCAGGAAACCGGTAGCATTATCGGCGATCCTGCAACCAAATACGCCGGCGGAGCAGCTGGTAAGGCGGAGGAAAGGACACTGCGATGGCGCAGAGCAAAGCAATAAATACCAACGATCCCAAATATTCCAAATTGTCCATCGGGGTCTGCCCCGACCAGTGGGGCGTATGGTTCCCCGAGGACGAAAAGCAAATGGATCCCCGGCAAGCTTGGGAAGAAATGGCAGAAGCCGGCTTCGAAATTATCGAAACCGGGCCATTCGGCTATTTCCCTACCGATCCCAAAGAACTACAAAAATGGTGCGATGAATTCGGAATGAAGGTAGTCGCCGGCACTGGCTGGGGGATTCTCCACAAGGCCGAAGCCTGGCCGGAAACTTTGAAGACCTTCCGCGCCATCGCCGAAACTCACGCGGCAGTCGGCGCCGAATACATCGTGCACCTGCCTCCGCTGTACCGCGACGACAAGACCTGGGAATGGACAGATGACCGCGTCCTGTCCGATGATGCCTGGAAGCTCTATGTAGAGCACGCCAACGCCCTCGGGCAAATGCTGTTGGATGAATACGGCTTGCAGATGGTGCTGCACCCCCACGGCGATTCCCATATCGAAACCCCCGAGGAAATCGCGCGTATTTTTGACGCTACTGACCCCAAGTACGTAAACCTCTGCCTCGATTCCGGCCACGTGGTTTACGGCGGCGGCGACCCGGTAGAACTGATCAAGAAATACCCGGAGCGGATCACCTACGTACACATCAAAGCTTTCGATGAAGCCATCACCAAAGAGGCACACGAAAAGGACTGGCCCTTCGGCGAGGCCGTGGCTAAGGGCGCATCGGTATGCCCTCCTGCCGGGCTGCCGGAAATGCATGAGTTCGTGGACGCGCTCGCGGAACTAGATCGCGAAATCTACTGTATTTGCGAGCAGGACTGCTACCCGTGCGAGCCCTCATTCCCGAAGCAGAACGCCATCAACATGCGCGAATACCTGGCCAGCTGCGGACTAGGTCTGAAGTAACTATCCACCACTTACCTGATGCCGCGGGAGCGGAGTGAGTATTCCGCTCCCGCCGGCATCTCCATTCAACGGCTGTGAAGCCGCGCCTGGGCGCACTGAAGCCACCAGGCAAATCACTCATAGGGGAGAAAAATGACATTAAATATTGGCTTGATCGGTGCGGGGGGCATGGGACGTGCTCACGTGGAACGGATCGAAAACGAACTGACCGGCGGCAAAATTGTGGCAGTCGCCGATCTAAACCTAGATGCCGCGAAAGAAGTAGCGGAAAAAGTTGGCGGCAAAGCCTACGGCTCCGGCGAAGAACTAATCGCGGATCCCAACGTAGATGCCGTCCTGATCGCCACCTTCGGTCGGGTACACAAGCCCGATGTAATCCGGGCGATTGAGGCCGGAAAATACGTGCTTTGCGAAAAGCCGCTGGCAACCACGGCAGAAGACTGCCGCGAAATTATGGAGGCCGAACAAAAAGCTGGGAAGAAACTGGTAACCGTGGGGTTCATGCGTCGCTTCGACCAGTCTTATGGCATCTTAAAAGCCAAGATGGACTCCAAAGAGCTGGGCGAAACCACCATGGTGCACTGCCGCCACCGCAACCCCACCGTTCCGGAAAACTACCTGTCTTCCATGGCGATTGATGACACCGCCATTCACGAAATCGATACTTGCCGCTGGCTAACCGGTGAAGAAATCGTGAACGTGCGGGTAGATATTCCCCGCTCCACCAGCTACAAGTTTGAGCACCTGACCGACCCGATCGTAGTGGTCATGTACACCGAATCCGGGATCCGGATTGACGACGAAGTAAACGTCAACATCGGCTACGGCTACGACATTCAGTGCGAAGCGGTAATGGAGCAGGGTACCGCCTACCTGGGGGATCAAGAAAAAGTGTATGTGCGCTCTAGCCGAGAACGTGCCAACGCCATCTGCCAGTCCCATATCGATCGTTTTCATGATGCCTTCAACCGCGAGGTGCAGCAGTGGATTAATGCCGCCAGCGAGGATCGCCACACCGGCTCCAGCTCTTGGGACGGATACGCGGCCACTTGCGTAGTGGATGCCGCCCTGGAGTCCTTAGAATCACGCGAGTCCAAGCTGGTCTCCGTGGAGTTAATTGAACAGCCCGAGTTCTACAAATAACCTTGATCGCCGTTAAAGGAGAAAACATAATATGAGCAATGATGCTTATAAGGAGAAGCTGGCAACCCCGCCCTCTCCCGCAAAAGTTAAAGAGATGGTGGCCATGACCCCCATGTCGGGGCCGCATCGCGGCACCATAATTTTGGCTGCTACCGCCACTTTCGGGTCGCTGCTATTTGGGTATGACACCGGAGTAATCGCTGGCGCTTTGCCCTATATGTATATGGACAATGTGGCCGGAGGGCTGGGGCTAGATGCCCTGCACGAGGGTTGGGTCAACGCCATGCTCGCCATCGGCGCAGCCTTCGGTGCCTTAATCGGCGGGTGGCTCACTGACCGGATTGGGCGCCGCACCAACATTATGGTCTTGGCGGTCATCTTCCTGGTTGGTACCTTGGGCTGTACTTTTAGCCCCAACGTATGGGTGATTTACCCCTTCCGCTTCATTCTTGGTTGGGCAGTAGGCGGCGCGTCCTCCTCGGTTCCGCTCTATCTAGCGGAAACTGCTCCGAAACGAATCCGCGGTCCGCTGGTAGCAGTAGACCAGTTCATGATCGTGTTTGGGCAGCTAGTTGCCTATATTTGTAACGCCGCCCTCTCGCAGGCGCATAACGCACCCGAAGCAACCGTGAAAGTTATTAGCGCAGGCGCTGTTTGCCCTGGCGGCTCCCCGGATGCCGGTAAGGCCGTGCAGGCCGGTGGCACCTACACTTGGGATTGTCTGTCCGGACTCTCTGATACCGTCCGCGAGACTATGGTGCTCTCTGGAGGTAACGGTAACGCTTGGCGTTGGATGTTGGTAATCGCTACTATTCCCGCCATCTGCCTATGGATAGGTATGCGGGTCATGCCGGAATCTCCGCGTTCGTATGCCGTCTTCTGCTTGAAA
>NZ_CABTZZ010000016.1 GCF_902489465.1 uncultured Varibaculum sp.
CAGGTTTTCGGACAAATGACCTGGGACATCAAAAGAGTTTTTCCTTATTACAAGCGGACACAAGTCCTGAAAGATCTTAAAACCCCAACCCCAAGAAAAACGGACACATCTCCTGAAACCACACACTGTCACCCCGACGAACGAGACCGAAAGGGAGAGAAACGAAAGTTTTTCTCCCTTTTGTGTTGGGTGAGGAAGGTGTCGTAGGCGAGGCGCCGAATACCCCGACGAATGTGATGTCCCGCGACATATGTCCGCATATGTCGCGGGATTTTTTGGGTATTAACCCAGGTGCTTAGGGTTAATACCCCTTTGTCCGTTTTTCATCTTGATATCGGTAAATCGCTGGGTTTAAGAACCTGGTATTTTGGCCTAGAGAGCCACCAGGCATTATTTTTAAGATGCTGAACAGACATAATACGGGATGGATGGTTTCCTATGAGCCAATCTTTAGGCGAAACCCCAATAGAACCGGGAGCGCCTCTGCCGGAAGATAGCCGGCAAGATGCGAAAGTTAACTTCCCGGTCTTTTTGGGATCCTCAGCGGGAATTCTAGCTATAGCTCTGTGGGCACTGATTTCGCCCACTACCGCCGCTGAAGTGTTGGGAGTTGCGGTCGGGGCGATCTCGAAATGGTTCGGCTGGTTTTATATTGCACTGGCTGCCATCATTCTAGTTTTCGTTTTTTTCCTGGGGTTCTCCCGCTATGGGGAAACCCGCCTGGGACCGCCTAACTCGCGTCCCGAATTTTCTACTTTCTCCTGGGCTTCCATGCTGTTTGCCGCCGGGATTGGTACCGATATTTTATTTTTCTCCGTAGCCGGCCCGGTCAGCCAGTATCTGCAGCCGCCCGTGGGCAAAGGGGAAACCATCCAGGCCGCCCGGGAAGCTACGGTATGGACGCTTTTCCACTACGGGATTACCGGTTGGGGGATGTATGCGCTGATGGGGATGGCTTTAGGGTATTTTGCTTATCGCCGGAAGAAACCCTTATCAGTACGCTCTGCCCTCTACCCGATTTTTGGAGACAAACTTAATGGTCCGTTGGGGCACACCGTGGACGGAGCCGCCATCCTGGGAACTATTTTCGGGGTAGCCACCACTCTGGGCATCGGGGTGGTACAGCTTAATGTGGGGCTAGAAATCCTATTCGGGATTGAACAGGGAATCCCCGCCCAGGTGGGACTGGTTATCCTCGCGGTAGCCATGGCTACGGTCTCGGCCACCACTGGTATTCATAAAGGAATCCGCTTCCTTAGCCAACTCAACGTGGTCTTAGCCCTGTTCCTAGCAGCCTGGGTTTTCATCACTGGGAGAACAGATTTTCTGCTTAACGCCATCGTGATGAATATTGGGGACTTCGTGTGGTCATTCCCGCGCCGCGCCCTCGAAACCTTCGCCTTTTCAGACGTAAGTGCCTGGATGTCGGCCTGGACGTTGTTTTTCTGGGCCTGGTGGGTAGCTTGGGCGTCCTTCGTGGGAATGTTCCTAGCCCGGATTTCTAGAGGACGCACCCTGCGCGAGTTCGTAGTGGGCACTATGCTGATTCCCTTCTCCTACGTCCTAATGTGGGTAGCTATTTTTGGTAACGCTGCCATCGACTTGATTCGCAGCGGTGATAATTCATTTGCCGAGGCTACCCTCAAAGCTCCTGAAATGGGTTTTTATCTGCTTTTACAGCAGTGTCCGGCGGCGGTATTCATTATGGGGCTAGCCACCTTTGTAGGTCTGCTGTTTTACGTTACCTCCGCGGACTCGGGCGCCCTCATCATGGCGAACCTGTCCGCATTTTTGCCAACGGTGCGTTCGGATGCCCCCGGATGGCTAAGAATTTTTTGGGCGGGGGTAACCGGGCTATTAACTATCGGGATGCTAATAGTCGGGGGGATCCCGGCGCTCCAAAACGCCACCATTATTATGGGATTACCGTTCTCGCTCGTAATGATCTTAGTGATGATTGGCTTGGCCAGAGCCTTAAAGCAAGATCGGCGTGCCCGGCAGTTGCGGGCGCATTCGGCTCGGAATATTTTGGCGGGAACTGGGTCTATTGCCGGTCGGCTAGAAACCAATTGGCGCGAACGCATCGCGAAAACTTTCGGGCAAGTAACCCCCGTGGAAGCTCAAGCCTATCTGGATAAAGTGGCGGAACCGGCGCTGCGGGACTTTGCTGCGGAACTGCAAAAACAGGGGATTCCCGCCGAGGTCGTCCGGGGAGATAATGATCCCCTCGAGCAAGTAGATCTCCAAGCCCGCATCTATGACCGCCTAAAACTAACTGCCTTTAAAGGTCCTGACCAGTTTGTTTACCGGATTTTGGCGGTAGATACCGCGAATACTATCTACGCGGGTTCTGCCCCCAGTAGTCCGCGATCTACTCGTCTGGAAGTGCATTTGCCAGATAATGATCAAGATTATGACGTGATGGGGTATTCACGCAGCGCTATTATCCATGACGCCTTTGACCATTTCGACCGCTACCAGGACTATTGGCGTATCAACGACGGATAAAATAAGAATAATTATGGCGGCGGCTTTCGCATTTCCTATCGGGTAGCGGGGTTTTCCGGTAAACTGCAAGTATAGACAGGACTGTGAGTGGCTATTGTTAGCGTTGCAGGCAATAGCGTTCACGGATCGGGCGACTCGTTAACCAGATCAAAAGTTGCCGAATCGCCAGTAGCTTAGAGAGGAAAATAGATGACTATCCCGGTGCCCCTGTACAGATTACCGGAGGCTATGGCCTGTTTTAACTCGGCTTCTTTGATTACCTTGCCTTACGGTGCCCACGTAAAAGTCCATACTGTAGATCCGATCTTAGAGGACGGGCGACTGAGAATCCGCAACGCCCGGGACTCGGCCTTGCGTAACGGAGCCGCCAACCCAAATGTTACTTTGATTTGGCAAAGCCCCTATCCCCACGGCTGGAGCCTGGTAGTTGATGGTCAGGCTTGGGCAAACGGTCCAGATTTAATGATCGAGTACGAGTCGGGGATTCTGCATCGCCCTCAGTACCACAACGACGGACCACAGTGGATGTGGCAAGACGGGGAGTACCCCGCCCAATAGGGTGCTCCGTAGGTATTACCTGCCCGGCACGGATCAAGCGGGAGACTATTTGGCTTCTACTGGCTGAAAAGACCGTAACCGCAGGCTATTTCCCACCACAAATGCCGACGAACAAGCCATAGCGGCTCCAGCAAGCATCGGGTTAAGTAATCCCAGAGCTGCCAGCGGTATCGCGGCAACATTGTAGGCGAATGCCCAAAATAGATTACCTTTAATGATTTTTAGAGTGCGACGCGAAAGCCGAATCGCATCTACCGCTGCTAAAAGATCCGGGCGCATCAAAGTAATATCAGCGGCTTCAATCGCCACATCGGTGCCGGAGCCCATCGCGATCCCTAAATCTGCTTGCGTAAGGGCGGCCGCATCATTAACTCCATCGCCAATCATGGCTACGGTGGCTCCCCGTCCCTGTTTGCGGAAAACTGCCACCACTTTATCTTTTGGCTTTACCTGCGCGATTACCTCGTGAATTCCAACTTGCTGGCCTACGTGGCGGGCTACGTTTTCGGTGTCCCCGGTGAGTAACACCGGAGTTAGCCCTAGCTCTTTGAAGAGGGCGATTGCCTGGGCACTGGTTTCTTTTACCTGGTCGGCAACCCCCAGAACTCCTTTCACCTGACCATCGAGCGCTACCAGCACCAGAGTTTCGCCGCGCCCAGTGTGTTCGGCGATTACGTTTTCGAAAGTGGAGGAAACTGCGACACCTTGCTCGCTAATAAACTTGCGGTTGCCGGCGACTACCAGTTGTCCTGCAACCGTTCCGCGCACCCCGCCTCCGGGATAGCTTTGGAAATCCACTGGTACCTTATCGCTAGTAAGCCTGATGCCTTTAGAAGCTGCTGCTCGGGTAATCGCTCCGGCGATGGGATGTTCACTGCCGCCCTCTAAGGTAGCGGCCGCCTGCAATACTCCCAGATCATCGGGAGGAAAGATGCTTACCAGTTCCATATTTCCACTGGTAACAGTGCCGGTTTTATCGAGGATAACCGTGTCGACTTGCCGGGTGGATTCCAGTATCTCTGCGCCCTTAATTAGAATCCCCAGCGAAGCCCCGCGGCCGGTTCCTACCAGCAAGGCCGTAGGCGTAGCCAGCCCTAGGGCGCAGGGGCAAGCAATAATTAACACCGCAACCGCGCAGGTAAAGGCGGTAACCGGGGTTCCAAATATTAACCAGATCAGCAAAGTAAGCAGTGAAACCGCCAAAACTACCGGGACGAAAACTGCGGAAATCTTATCTGCCAGGCGTTGAATCGGGGCTTTACCTGCCTGTGCCTGCTCCACTAGACGGGTAATTTGAGCCAGTTGCGTCTGGGAACCCACCCGCGTGGCGCGAACTATCAGGCGGCCATAGGTGTTGATGGTCGCGCCGGTAACCTGGTCACCGGCTCCCACCTCTACCGGTACTGATTCCCCGGTTAGCAAGGAATTATCGACGGCGCTGACCCCGGAAACCACCACTCCATCGGTGGCGATTTTTTCTCCCGGCACGGCAATGAACTCTTCGCCCTCGCCTAGCTCGTTGATGGGAATCTGCACCTGCTGACCTGCCCGTAGCGCGGTTACCTCGTTCACCCCCATTTCGGCGAGGGAACGCAGCGCATCCCCCGCCCGCACTTTGGCGCGTTTCTCAAAATAGCGTCCTCCCAAAATAAACACCGTTACTCCGGAACAAACTTCTAAATAAATATGGCTGGTGGTATCCCCGGGGCGGGCTAGCAGCTGGAAATCGTGGGTCATTCCCACGCGTCCAGCATCCCCTAAAAAGAGGGCGTATAAAGACCAAATAAAGGCAGCTAGAGTACCCAATGAAATCAGGGTGTCCATAGTGGTAGTGGCGCGGCGGGCATTTAGGAAGGCCGCGTGGTGGAACGGGTAAGCTCCCCACAGCACCACCGGAATCGTCAGTAGTAGGGACACCCATTGCCAATAGGGGAACTGGAAAGGTGGAATCATTGCCAAAGTGATGACCGGAGCCGCCAAAAGGACGCAAATAATCAGGCGCCGCCGAAGCCCGGTCAATTCCTTGACGCTGGTATTCGGGCCGTGTTGCCCGTCCTCGTTCCCTAAATCCCCGTCCGCAAACGCGCTATAACCGGCCTTTTCCACGGTTTTTTTAAAATCATTCGCGCTGAAATCACCGGTTTGGGAAATAGTGGCTTTCTCAGTCGCATAGTTGACACTAGCGTTAACTCCCGGCATGTTGTTAAGGGCTTTTTCAATATGCGCCGCACAAGCCGCGCAACTCATGCCCCCGATTATCAGTTCTAGATTCTGAGAATTATCGATACTACTAGCCAACTGCTACCTCCTGCGCCCTATCCTAACTGCTTCCCAAGCACCTATTAAGCAACTTTTTCCAGGGCGAAAAGCAAGAAACTGGCAACACCTTCAGCGAGTGCGGGCTTTGAAAGAATCCCGGTAAGCGGGCGGGAAAACAGAACTAGCTAAGGAAACTATCAGAGCCGCTAATCGGACTTGAACCGATGACCTACGCTTTACGAGAGCGTTGCTCTACCAACTGAGCTATAGCGGCAAAGTGCCACAGGCACCGTGTCAGTCTATCTAGCCTTCCCCCCGCTTTCCAAACTTTTCGACCAGGTAGAACGGTTATTTTCGCCACGCTCGCGACCGCAGCCATTGAAACGGTAGAGTTTAGCGCGCCCTCCGCTAGCCACCTGGGTAAAGTAACCATCCAAAGGAACCTGGTAAAAACCGGGCCAAGAGTAAGAGCGGGGAACTCCCATGTATCTACTGTCAGGACGGGTATAGAAATGGGTGACTTTCAATTTCTCCAGGGACAGGCAAACCTGCCGATCCCGTCCGATATTATTCAGGTGATAAAAGAGGCGGGCACGGTCAGGATCGTTTTCGGTTTTACCCAGAGAAGAAAAAACAACCCTCCGATTAGCAATAGACTCAAAATAGATGGTGCCAATGGAAGGATCCCCGACAATCACCGCGTCTGCAGGCAAGAAATGGGCAGCTCTTTTAATCAACCTTAGCTCCCCACTATTGGATAGTCCGCCACTTCCGGTCATCTCCGGATTGAAAACTGATTCTATAGCCCACACCCGACTATCAGAGCCGGCAATCCCCACTGTAAGACAAGTGGCAACCAGAGTTGCGACAGCGCCTTTGCAAATACGCCCCGGGGCGCCGACAGCGCTAAGAAAGCTAACAGTTAGCATTAGCATAAAATCTAATCCCACTCCCATCAGCAGATTTAAGGGCAGTTGTAGGATTGCCATTAGGCGTCGCGGATCCGAATACCACGGACCGGTCACTATTTTGAGTGGCGAAGCGGGCAGGTAAGAAATCATCACTAGTCCTGCGCACAGAGCCCAGGAGGCTAGCAGCCATTTTGGTGCTTGCCCATAAAAGAGCGCGATTATCCCCATAGTTAGTAACGCAGCCATTAACGCCATGAAAAATATGAAAGCTGAGGACGGGAAAAAGAAAGGGGTGGGTAGCAGCGGACGCAAGAAAGCTAAATATTCATCCCCCTTGCGCTCAAACAGCGCGGTAGCCAAGCTGGAAGGATTAAGAAAACCGATTTCGAGGATCAATAGCAGACCGAGAGCCGCCCCCAACCAGCCGGCGAGACTCGAAAGTTTTCTTTTTCGGATCCCTCGATATAGGTGAGTAGCGATCAACGCTGCTAGAAGTGGGAATAATAACGCTAACAGGTTAAAAAAGATGGCGGGATGAACCCATACGGATCCAATCCCTAAGAATAGAGAAGTGAAAAAAGTGGCCAGCACGGCGGGCAAAGTAAGTGGCAAATCACTGGAATCGGGTTCGGGAGGCTGGCTGCCAGCAGTAGACGATCCCGATAATTTACGCGCGTATGCTAACACCTGCCTGCCCAAAACCAGCATTAAAGCGACGGCGCCCGGCAATAATGCTATCCCGGTGCCGTTTGGCCACTGAGCGTAACGCGCTAAGGAATCAGCGGGGAAAGATAGGGTAAACCCCGAAAGCACAATGGTTATTAGTTGAGCTCGCCGCGATACTCCCAGCAAAGCAACCAGCGCGCTCACTCCCAAAATCCACCAGCAAACTAACATTAGAAACATCAGGTTAGCGGCAGGAACTACCGATTTAGAACCGGTGAATAACACGGTGAAAATGTGCCAGCCACTAGGGTAATAGACTCGGGCACTTTGCGGATACAGCCCAGAAAGGGCGTAAAAAGGGTGGGAATCTTGGGTACGACGCAGTAAAACTAAGCCGTTGTAGTGAAAACTAGGATCCCAACGCTGAGCCGGGTTAGCGAAATTAATAGTGAGAACCATGGGGGCAATGCCGGCGGTGATTCCTGCTAGCACCGCCGCGATTAACGGATAATCTCGGGAACTCTGGTAAGTGAGTTTGCGGCACCTAAATAGTGCGCCAACGGCAAAGACAATCGTTAGTAGCCCCACCAGTGGGAATACTAGTACCGGTTTCCATCGCCAAAAACTCCCGCAGAAACCTAGTTTTCCCAGCCAGAGGGCGCTAGAGGGAGATAGTAGGCTTGCCAGCGCTAATAGGATGAAAAAGGTCAGTGCCGGAGCTACCGCTAACGTCACTCGCTGAGGAAGAGTTGGGATGAGGCAGTGCGCTAATGTGTATCCGGGAAGCAAAGAAAAAAGGACTATCGCGCAAAAAATGGCGATGAGTTCCATGGTTTTCCCTTCCCGAAAATACGTTATTCCTGAACATGACTTTACCGCCTGTCTGGGGAGTAAAGCACGCAGGGCGCAACGATAATACCGGCATCCTTGCTAAGAAGGATCTGGGGCTGGGTTAGTGGCAAAACTAGTTATTTCACCTTTTCGGCTCGTCCACCGGGATGGAGGCTACGTCAAGTGGAGTCGCTAGATGTTTCCGGTAGTTAGAAGTATCTGCCTATAGCTGGCGGATTGTTTGCTTAATCATTGCGATCATCCCGGCGCGCACCGATAGCGAATCCACTCCGGCCGCAACTAATTTGCCTGCCCAAGCCGGATCGGACGCCATATCACCACATACGCAAACTTCAATCGGGTTCGCTGCATCATGGGCGATTTGAGCTATCTGGCGAACCATTTTCACCACTGTTTCCCGCACCTCATCGGCCAGGTCAGCTACCTGAGAATTTCCTCGATCCGCGGCTGCAACATATTGGCAAAGATCATTGGTGCCTATCGATACAAAATCCACGGCTCCACAAAACTCCTCCATGCGTAAAGCAGCAGAGGGAGTTTCCACCATTATTCCCAGTGGTAACGGTATTTGAGCTGGCCGCGCAGCTTCATCAATCCCGTAAGTATCGGCGGTGATTTCTTCTAGGAGGGAACGCACCCAATCCACTTGATGCACGTGATTGACCATAGGAATCATCACTCGCAAAAGCTTACCGAGATCTTCGGATTCTAAAGTTTGGTTAGCGTCGAGAACTGCCCCTAACTGGTCTCGTAACAGATGCGGGAACTTACGTAGTAAACGTACCCCTCTAACCCCTAAGAAAGGATTATTTTCCGGGGGCTGCTTGGCAAAAGGCAAGGGCTTATCCGCTCCGATATCCCACAGGCGAATCGTAGTTGACCCCAGGTTGCGCGCTAGCTCGGCGTACACTTCTGCCTGCTGCAGACGGGATGGAGCCCCCTGGTAGCCCGCAAATAGAGTTTCAGTTCGCACCAGACCGCAGCCTTCGGCACCTTCAACTGCGCCGGTAGGCCCGGAAACATTGACCTGGATAGGGATCTGTTTACCACTGGTGGTAATCGCCGGGGTTTCTAGCTGCTCTAAAGCTTTGGTGGCGGTAGCAACTCGCTCGCGAGCCAGCTCAATCCAGTGGGCAAAGACTCTAGCCTTGGGGTTAACTTCTAAATGTTTAGTTCGTGGATCGAAAACAATGGTGTCCCCGTCATGAACCCCCCATTTAAGACCGGCATAAACCGGGATTCCCCGCGAGGCGGCCACAATCGCACCATGCCCGGTAGTACCGCCACTGCGGGTAACTACCCCTTCGATTTCTGGAGGCAGACTGGCGGCTAGTGGGGCATCAAGTTCTTCAACTACCAGCACTGCCGGAGTGGAATGCTTTTTAATCAGTTCATCTAGATTATCGAGCTCGCCACCGATCAACGCCTTTTTTAGCAGGCGAGATACCGCAAGTAAATCGGTAGCCCGCTCCGCCAAATAAGGATCATCCAGCTTTTCCATCTTGGCAGCAGCTGCGCTATAGGCGTTGTCTACTGCGGTAAACGCATTGGTTCCCCCCGCAATTTCATCGGCGATTTCTGCGCGTAACTCGGGATCGTCCACCAGAGCGATTTGCATTTGAATAATCGAATCCGAACCCAAAGACGCTAGGTAGGCTCTAACGGCTTTGCGGGCTTCTTCTAACGCCTGCCCCTCATTGGGACTGACCCGATAAAATTCGGCGTCCTCGTGCCCCTCCAGCACCAGCGCGTATCCGATAACTATCTGGTCGCCGTTGCGCGCCGGGTCGGTGGGAGTAGAAACTTCTTTAGCTAGCTGCTCGGCAATGGCATTAACCGAACTGGCCCCTGTTTCCTCGGAGCCTCCCGCGATTGTAGGGGGATCAGTTTGGGTCAATGCCTCCCTGATAGCAGCAAAAATTTCTGGAGCTGCCGGATCTGTAGTACCTAGCTCTAAAGTCTCACCTTTGCCAATTCCCAAAGAACTCACTTGCGTGAGGGAAGCGGCATTTACTATGCGAAAAGTCCCGGCTTTGCGGGCAAAAACCGGAATGTTTCTCGCTCCGATAGCGCCGGCGAGGGCAGCGGCAGGACGGGCATGCATCCCGTGCGGATCAATAATTTCTAAAGCCAGGGTCGTGGCCTCGGGGGAGGAAAAGGAATCCTCTCCCGAGGTCGCCTCGGCAGTATTCTCGCTAAACTCCCCTTCGTCCTCGGGGTGAGGCTCCTCGGTGTCACTGAGTTGGTCAATCTTTCCCGCCAAGGCTGCTTGCGCCTGACTGGCTACCTCTTTCAAGCTCGCGCCCCCGGCGGCGCTAACTACCGCAGCTACCAGTCCTTCCACCAGGGGGCCGGCAGATATTAGGCAACGATCAGCCAGGTCGGGGTCAACGAACTCTAAGGCCATTTGCGAACTGAGCAGTGCGGAGCCCAAATCTACCAAAATCAGCACCCCCTCGGGGTTATCAGCAGCTTCGATAGCTTCACTGATTTGCTGAGCGTCGGTACCCAGTTCCACCTGTTCACCATCGCTAATACCCGCTGCCACCAATACTTTGGGGGCGCTGCCGGCGACGGTCATTTGCATCGCGAGTTCTTTAGCGGCAGTAGCTAAGGGCAGTGAATGAGACACCACTACCAGGGAGATCATGCCTACTCCTTATAACCGGGGTTATGCCAAAGCCGCGGCGGCAGCTTTGAACAGCAAAGCAGAGGAAGTCGCGCCTGGATCTTGCGTCCCCTGCGAGCGTTCCCCGAGATAAGAGGCGCGGCCTTTCTTTGCGATCATCGGTTCGGTTTCGCTGGCAGCCTTATCAGCGCGTTCGCTGGCGGCCGCCAATGCGGCCTGCAGTCCTCCGGAGGCGGCCTCATCAAAAGCATCCAGAGCCGGATACAGACAGTCAAGCATGGTTTTATCACCCAGGTTGGCTTTACCCCGTGCTTTTACCCCATCGGCTCCGGCTCGCAGCGCCTTCCCAATGGCCTCAGTATCCGCATCGGGGGTTAGCGCTGCCCCCATTCGCATGAAGAAGGTGCCATACAGCGGACCAGAAGCGCCCCCCACCTTAGAAACCAAGGTCATACCGGCTTTCTTTAGCAGGGCCCCGGCATCAGCGAAACTGGTGGGATCCAACTCTGCCACCGCGGTCATGCCACGCGCCATATTGGCACCATGATCGGCATCCCCGATGCGTCTATCAAGGTCAGTAAGGTAGTCGGCGTTTTCGACGATTAACTCCTTATAGGTGGTGAGCCAGGCGAAAAAGTCTTGGGTTTCTGCCACTATTAGCACCCCCACCGCAAACCGGTAGTGTTCACCGGAGCATCCCAGAGTTTGAGGAGCTCTTCGCTGCCCTGGGTTAGGGTCAGGGAACAGCCGGCCATATCTAGGGAAGTAATGTAGTTACCTACCAGGCAACGGGCTACTTTAATCCCCTTAGCCTCTAAGATCGCGGCTACTTCGCCGTACGCAAGATAAAGCTCAATCATGGGGGTGGCACCCATGCCGTTGAGCATTGCAAATACCGGCTCCCCACTAAAATCCAGGTCTGCCAAAATTGGTTCTACCAGTTCCGCAGCAAGCTCATCGGCGGTAACTAAGGGGCGACGTTCGCGTCCGGGCTCCCCGTGAATACCGATACCTACCTCGATCTCGTCCTCTCCGAGGTCGAACGTGGGTTTACCGGCAGAGGGAACCGTACAAGAAGTGAGGGCAATCCCGTAGGAGCGGGAACGTTCATTTACTTCTTTGGCGATGCGTTCTACCTCGTCCAAGCTGGCTTTAGCTTCAGCGGCGGCTCCAGCCAATTTTTCTACGAAAACGGTGGCACCCACCCCGCGGCGCCCCGCAGTGTAGAGCGAATCTTGCACCGCTACGTCATCGTTGACCACTACCGAACGCACATCCACCCCGGTTTCGGCGTTTGCCATCTCTGCGGCCATCTCGAAGTTCATCACATCGCCGGTATAGTTTTTGACGATATGGAGGACGCCGGCACCCCCATCTACTTCGCTGGTGGCGGCCATCATCTGGTCAGGTACTGGGGAAGTAAAGACCTCTCCGCAGCAGGCGGCATCTAGCATACCGGGACCTACGAAACCGGAATGGAGCGGCTCATGTCCGCTGCCTCCTCCCGAAATCAAACCTACTTTGCCTTTAACGGCTCCGCGGCGGGTGTATACCACTTTGTTTTCATGATCGATACGCAGGGTATCCGAATGAGCTAGTTCTAAACCTTTTAACGAATCTGCGACCACATTGTCGGCAGAATTAATTATTTTTTTCATGCCCTCATTGTGTCACGTACCACTTCCGGGCGCTACCGTTTTTCTGGTGTCCGCGGAAGTAGGTTTGCTACTTTGCTTGTTGTTTAGCTTTAAGGGCGGTTAAATCTGTGGACATTTCGTCTATATTTTTACGGATCAATTCCCCTAGCTTGACCGACCCAGTCATACTGGGGTGAGTTTGGTCTACTTGCAGCCATTCGGGATGTTGGGAGACTTCTTTATTCCAGTCCACCAGCTTCACATTAGCGTACTGACCAGCTATATCAGCTAAAATCTGGTTTGATTTCGGGACGAAAGTCGAAGGTGAATACAGGTTCACCAGTAAAATCATCCGGTCAGACCCTAGTTGAGCGATCACTTGATGTACTAGAGCCGGATCGTAGACTCCCGCATTAGTTCCATAACCGATAACTACCGTCCGCCGAATTTGTCCGGTTGCCAGTCCCTCGGACACTATTTGAGGGGCAACTCCCCATTGCCGGTTGGGGCGGGCTAAAAGGTTAATGCCGGGGATAGCAGAGACTAACCCGCCGCGGGAGGCCGAAAACATGGAATCTCCGATGAAAGTTATTTTTTCCCCGGTGGGATTAGCCGTATTTAGATTTTTCGACAAAATTAGGCGCTTATCTACCGGGGTCGGTTTAGGTTTGGGGGCAACTGGCGTGCTCTGGCGCTTATCGGCTTTCTTTTCTGCTGGTTTATCTAGCTTTTCTGCTGCTTCAATGGCCAATTGGGTCTGTGACTTCGCGGGTGCTTTCGCCATCGCCACCCCAGTAAAGCCAGTAAGCGCCAAGACCACTAATACTGAGATCACTTGGGCGAATCGGTAGAAGATGGGCGCCTGGGGACGCGAGAATGCCCTGCGGAAACCATGTTTGCGCACCGGGGTTTCTAGGAACCGATAGGAAAGCTCACATATCAGCAGGGTTGCTACCATGCACAGGGCAGACCTTACCCAATACTGCAAGGAGTTCACCGCTGCCGGGTAAAGGGCGGTAGCAATTATCAAAATCGGCCAATGCCACAGGTAAAGACCATAAGAGCGGGTACCTAAGTATTTCAGAGGGCGTAGTTCGCCCGCTTTAGCTAGCAGGCTTCCCGGCTTGAGCAGGCACCAAATCAGGATTGCCACTAGCAGACTGCAGGCGGGAATACCTGCCTTAAAGGTATAGGGCGAGGTGTCGGTAAATAAAAACATAGCGGCGATAAGTCCCGCCAAGCAGATAAATCCGATCAGTTGTGCCAGGATCTTCCGGGATTTACCGTTTGACTTAGCAGACGAATGCGGGGTTTGTACCGGGTCTAACGCGCTCCACAGAAAGGCTACGCAAATCCCGAGAGCCAGACCGAACAGATGGGTGTCAGTTCCAAAATAGACGCGGGTAGTATTTTCCGGATCGAATAGATACCCCATGAGGAAAACGCTGATCGCGGCCAGGGCTAGCGGGATTAGCACCCGCAGCCACCGCCGTTTAAACAAGGTAACGCAAGCCAGGAAGATTAGCGGCCAAAACAGGTAAAACTGTTCTTCAATCGCTAGCGACCAGAAGTTCTTGAATAAAACCGGGGTGGTGGCGGCAAAATAGGAACTGCCGTGAGCGATCTCCAACCAGTTAGTGGAGAAAGTTAAGGCGCCCAGTACCTGGCGCCCGATACCCACTAATAGCTCGCGGTTAACTACATAGGCAGTGGGTACCACCGTGATTATTAGTACCAATAGGGCAGGCAGGAGGCGGCGGGCACGGCGCAGCCAGAAATGCCCTAGGGAAACTTTCCCGGTATTGGATAGTTCCCGCAGCAGCAAAGTGGTTATCAGGAAGCCAGAGAGCACGAAGAAAACATCGACCCCTAAGAAACCGCCGGGAAAGCCACTGGGGAACAGATGATAGGTGATCACCGAGACTACCGCGAGGGCGCGTAAGCCATCTAATCCCGGAATATAGTGAGATTTGGGTTTGGCGGTGAGGTAGTTAGCTCGGGGTTCGCCGGCAGGTAATGGGGGCTGATGAACAGACGGCATCCGTGAAACCCGGGGTTTGCCCGCGGGTAATGGTGGCTGGTAAGCCGGGGGAATCTGGGTGGTAGCAGTCAGGTGCTCAGTTTTTTCATCACGATGGTTACGTTGAAAAAGAAATAGTGCCGCCACTGATGACAGAATAAGTGATGCCGCAACAGCGGTCTTAGTATTCCTATGCTTGCTGTTAGTTCCGTGTTTAATCAAGATGAGGTACTACCTAGATTCGTAACTTACTTCCCACGCTAGTTGCAGCTAATCTAGCGCCACCCAGCTTCTTAGCTATCCCGGATGCGAATAGCTGACTTAGCAAACAAGAGTTTCTCTCTAGTTTTTGCTAGTAATATCCACTTATTGGGGTTGACGGGGTTTTGTTTTTCTGGATATCGCCCTCCGTTAATTTACTATCGAGTTCATCCTATTACCGCAGATAAAGTTAATGCAGACCAGTCTTATTTTTGCGGACGCTGCGGGGCTTTTAGAGGAGCCAGTAGTGCGAGCCCGGTTCCCAGCAGCAGGGTGATCCCTAAGACTCCGAAATGCTGAGAGCTAGCTCCTGCCGGCACGAAAAGCTTTCCAATCCACACAAACAGGGCGAACAGAGTGGGAGACATGAAAGAAACTGCCCTTCCGGTGGTGGCGTAAAGCCCAAAAAGTTCGCCCTCGCGTCCTTTGGGAATAATCCGCGCCAGGAAGGAACGCGAGGCTGACTGGACGGGACCGACGAAAATACACAGCAACAACCCAAAAGACCAGAAGATCTTGGCGCCACCGTTGTGGGCAAAAAAGAGGATCAGACCCAGGCTGGTCATACAGACGAGAGAAAAAACCATTACTTTTTTCGGACCGAAAAAGTCATCGGCGACCCCGCAGGCAATAGTGGCGATTCCCGCCACCACGTTAGCGACAATCGCGAAAATCATTACTTGCCCGCCGTCTAGACCGAAAACGGTAGATGCCAGGATAGCTCCGTAGGTAAATACCCCGGCGAGGCCATCGCGAAAAATCGCGGAAGCAATAAGGAAACGCAGAATCTCGGGGGCAGTTTTTGCTAGACGTTTAATGGTTTGCCAAAGCTCGATATAGGCGGCTTTAACTCCTGCCAAACCCGCAATAGGTTCTTGGTCTTGCGAATCAACCCCTGCCATAGTCACGGGATGGAGTTTTCCATCCGCTCCTCGCCGCCGTCCCGGCAGCGCCAAAATCACCGGGATTGAAAACACCGCAAACCAGATGGTAGCGAACACCATGGCGATGCGGATATTTAGGAAGTTTTCACCGGTTACCCCGAACCAGCCCACTTCGGGGGAAATGAAACCAACATAGAGCACGCCCAGCAAAATAATGCCACCTAAATATCCCATACCCCAACCGATACCGGATACTTTTCCCATGTTTTCTTTCGTGGAAACCCGCGACAACATGGCGTTATAGTTCACGGAGGCGAACTCGAAAAAGATATTTCCAAAAGATAGCAACGCCACTCCTAGCCATAGCGCCCCGGTTTTTCCGAGGGGAGAAGTGGGGTAGACCGCTAACATTAGCGCCATACAGATGGTGACTAGGGCAGAAAACAGAGCCAGCATCCGGGTACCACGTCCCTTGTGGTCAGCGCGCTGCCCGGAAACCGGTGCCACCAGGGCGATCACCAATCCGGCGAAAGCTAGCCCAATCGACAAGTCAGTCGTGGCCTGGTTGCCGGGGGCAAATAAATCTTCGGTAGTTAGATACACGGTGAAAACAAAGGTGGTGGCCACCGCGTTGAAGGCCGCAGAACCCCAATCCCACAGCGACCAGGCTAAAATTTTACCTTTGGTGCGGTCATTGTTTTCGCCTGCCAGATGTTCCCGTTGATCACTGGTTTTAGCCATAAGTTCCTGCCCTTATTCTTGCTCGGGATTCTCCACCAGCCAGGTGGCTAGTTTTAGATCCAAGGGGTACGTGATTTTCAAAGCTCGCATTGATCCTGCCACAAAGTATTGCTGGTAACCGATCCTAGCTGCAAGTAGAGCATCATCTAGCGCCCCGTCCTCGGAAATGCTTTCCTTTCGCGCCTGTTCGTGAGCCGCGAAAATAACATTCCCGGCAAACCCTTGGGGGGTTTGTACACAGCGCAGTCGTGAGCGATCGGGGGTAGCTCCTGAGGGAGTAATCTCTACCCCCGCCCGGCAAAAAGATTCGCCGGCGATTTCCCGTACGGTGTCAACTAAAGGGGTGGCGGGTACTACCGCTGGGCAACCAGAGACGACCGCTAAGCAAACGCGTTGAAACTGCGCGCGAGGAGTGAGTGCTCGAGCTGCATCATGAATTAGGACGATAGCTTCCGGGTCATTGGCGGGCACTAAGGCCTCGCCAGTATCGAAAGTTAATAGCCCTTGCAGACCCTGGTAAACGGAGATTTGCCGATTTGCACCCCCGGCTACAACTTTCCAAGGGTAGGACAGGGCGGCGGTACGGGCAATATCGGTGAAAGTATCTAGGTAATCGCCGGGAGCTGTAATCACTACCCCGGCCAAGTCATCCAACGGCTCTAGGGAGCGCAGGGCGTGGTGTAATAGGGTGTGACCAGCCAATTCTACCAACGCTTTTGGTCCGGGATTGCCGAGACGAGATCCGGAACCAGCGGCGGTCACGACGCAGTAAACGCTGCGCCCCATAACTTGTCCTTTTGCCTTTATTTGTCGTTAACCCGGTTGTATTCTACCTGGGCTTCTTCCATGATTTTATCGAGACGATCCGAGGCCGCCTCTTCGTCTTCTTTTTTCGCCAAAGCAAGTTCAGATATCAGAATTGCTCGCGCTTTAGCCAGCATCCGTTTTTCACCCGCTGACAGCCCGCGTTCGTTATCGCGGAAGGTTAAATCCCGCACCACTTCGGAAACTTTTAAGATGTCTCCGGTGGCGATTTTTTCGCCATTAGCCTTATAGCGGCGTGACCAGTTGGAGGGTTCTTCAATATGGGGTTCTTGCAGTACTGCGAGTACTTCTTTTAGGCCTTCTTCATCGACCACGTCGCGAACCCCAACCATATCCACATTTGCCGCCGGCACTTGGATAGTCATATCGCCATTAGTAACCCGCAGCATCAGGTAGGTGGTGTCTTCTCCCTTGAGTTTACGAGTAGTGATATTTTCGATCACCGCAGCTCCATGATGGGGATAAACAACGGTCTGGCCGATTTCAAATGTCATAACTTATAGGCTCCCAAATACAAATTTTCCGGATCCTATTCTACCGTAAATCGGCTTTACCTGCTAAAGAGGGCGCGTAGGTCACATAATTTTAAGGAGATGCTTCTTTTCCGGTGTCTTTGCAAGCCAGGATGTAAAACCAAAACCTGACCTGCCTTTCGAGTATTCCGCCAGGGGCTGGCTTTTTCCTTAGGCGCAGCCAGTAATGGTAATAACTGCGGCCTCGGGTGGGCAAGCAAGACGCACCGGCGAGAATTTGGAGGTGCCTAGTCCTCGCGAAATGTGTACCCGGGTTTGCCCGCCCGGCATCCAATCGGAGATTCCGGCCTGCCCGGCAAGCTTTTTAAGGTCTGGTAGGGGATAGATTGTACCTTTATTTACCCGAGGAGCCGGATCAGCTACCGTTCCTATCTTCCACCGATGCATCCCGCCCGAATAGCGTAGCGGCAGATCGGTGTTGTTTACCAGAGCCCCAAATCCCGGCAGACAAACCTGGCCTCCGTGGGTATGTCCGGCTAGCACCAGGTCGGCTTGGCAAGCGGCGTATTGGTCGAGAACGCGCGCATAGGGGGCGTGGGTCAGGGCGAGCCGCAAATCAGCTTTCCCCCAGGTATCCGGTACCTGCACCGCCTCGTCGCGCCCGATATGGGGATCGTCGGTTCCCGTCAGTGCCACGGTTAGTTTTTTTGCGCGGTGTCCTTGCCGGGCAGGAGAAGTAAGAGTGCAGGTACTTGCCTGATTATTAAGATCGCTCCAGCCGCCTACAGTTAAGAAGTCGCGAAAATCTTCGGTCGGTAGGTCGGGAACGGTACGTAACTTGGGTTTCTTGTTCGGCAGAAAATAGTGCAACGGCACTTTGGGGATGCCCGAATAGTAATCGTTGGAACCGAATACAAACGCGCCCGGTAGCTTTAGCAAAGGGTTGAGGGCTCGGGAGAGCATCTTTAATCCGGAAGTATCCGCAAAATTGTCTCCGGTTAGCGCCACAAAATCTATATCCTGAAATTCCGCCAGCGAGGCTACCCAATCGGCAAGCCAGCTAGTTCCTGACCAAAGATGTAGGTCTGATAGGTGTAATATCCGCAGTTGCCAGCGCGAACTGGCAGATGAAAGGCTAGGGGAATTGCTAGATGTTCTTCGGTTTTCCTCGGATCTATCTATGGCGATAGCGCAGCTAGGGGCAGAATCTTCAAAGACTAGCGACGGTAGCTTCCCCGGGTTTGTCCTTAGCTGGTAGCGACGCAGGCGCGGCGATCGAGCCTCGAAAAATGGGTACGCTATCGCGCCTGCAGCTAAAGATAACAGGGGGTGGTGTCGCCTCAAAAGTTAATCTTCCTCATAATAAAGAGTTTGAGTGATTTCAGTGGTGGTAGTAGCAGGTGATTGCGAGGGCGAGGGCTCTTCGCTGGGTTGCGCACGCTTAGGTCGCTGCACTCCTTGGGAAATGGTTTTACCCTCTCCGATATTGGCGGCCGGGAAACTTGTGGCCGGCAGAGGTTGTACTGCTGCTGACATGTATTCCCTAAATGCCATGGCGGGAACGGTGTTACCCCAAACGATCCCATAGTAAGCACCGTTAATCCTCAATCCCGTCAGGTTGCGCGGACCTCCCTGGGAATAGCCGACCCAAACCGCGGTTGCCAGATTCGGGGTGGCTCCCACGGTCCAGGCAGCTTTTGGACCGTTAGTAGTACCGGTTTTCGCCATCACCTGACGACCTATACTCACCCGTCCCCCATAGCTATTAGCGGTAGATACCAGTACCTGAGCAGTTTTATTAGCTACGCTTTCTTCAACGGTGCGTTTACAGTTTCCCGAAGGAACTTTGAAAGATTTACCGTCGGCATCCACCACTTTTTCGAGCGCTACCGGCGAGCAGAGCGTACCTCCTGAAGCAATTGTGCCAAATGCGTTCGCCATGTTTAGGGGGGTCACGGAACCAGCCCCAATAATGAAGGACGGACCTAAATCCTGTTTTAGATTAGGATCGCCACTCACCGCGCCTAGATTCTCGCCCATTTTATAGATATCGCAAAGATCGAGGTTGGTAGCCATCCCGGCATAGGTGGTGTTCAAAGATTTTTGGGTACCTTCTAAAACCGAAGTGGCATAGTTGTTACCCCCGGTAGCGTTCTTTAGCGGCCAGGGACCAGCATGTACCGGGCAGTTACCAGAAACTTTCCAATCGCGCGGGGAATAGTCGGTGCGCCCTCCCACAACCGAATAGGCCGAGTAACCATTATCAAACCAGGTAGCCAAAGTTACCGGTTTATATGATGAGCCCGGCTGGAAGCCCGCGCCTCCACCGTGAGCCTTATCCACCCCGAATGAGCTCTGGGTTGCCCGCGGATGCTCCTTCGCGGGATTGCCGTAAGGAGTGTTTTGGGCGATAGCTCGAATTTTTCCCGTTCCCGGTTCGATAGAGGTAATCGCTATGGACAGTCCGGAACCATCGGCCTCAGGGATTCGGTTAAAAGCGGTATCGGTTGCCGCATTTTGCATATTGGAATCCATGGTGGTGTAGATTTTCAGCCCCCCACGTAGCAACAGGCGTCGCCGGTCATTAAGGGACTTGCCGAAAGCAGGATTATTGTAAATTTCGTTGACTGCATAGGCGCAAAAGAAGGAGGCCTTCCCGGCGGCTGCACATCCTTGTTGATCAGGAGAAACCTTCAATAATTTAGGAACCGGTACCGCTTTTGCCTCTTTATATTGATCGTAGGAGATCATTTGTTCGCGCAGCATCGCCTTTAAAACCTGGTCACGACGATTTTGGCTATAATCCGGGTGGATAGTGGGATCGTATTTCGCGGGGGACTGGGTGATGCCAGACAGCAGGGCACCTTCACTAAGCGTCAGGTCTTTCGCGCTTTTTGAAAAATAGTATCGGCTGGCCGATTCTACCCCGTAAACCGAAGTCCCATAGGGGGCGATATTTAAGTACCCCTCTAAGATTTGGTCTTTAGAAAGTTTCTTTTCGATAGCGAGGGCGTCCTTGGCTTCCCGCAATTTACGGGAGATGCTCTGCTCGCGGGCTTTGCGAACCTCGTTCATATCTCCAGAACGCAGACCCTTGTCTATTAGGGTGTTCTTTACTAGTTGTTGGGTGAGGGTGGACGCACCTTGAGTGTCGCGCCCCGCTAAGTTATTGACAATGGCGCGGGCAATACCCTCTAGATCCACCCCGCGGTGCTGATAAAAACGGTGATCCTCGATAGCCATGGTTCCCTTTTGAACCCAGGGGGACATGTCTTTGAGCTTGACCACGATACGGTTCTCGGCATAAAAACGCGCGATTGCTTTGCCGTCACGAGAGTAAAGCACGGATTGCTGGGAGGGCTGAGTGGGTTTGAATTCGCTGGGTATTTCGGTGAGGGCGCTCATTCCGGCGCGAGCAGCTAGCCCCGTTACTCCCACGACGGGCAGGGATAGACCGGCTAGGAGCACTGCGGCCAGTGCGATTAAAGCCGCCAGTGCCGCTAGGGTGCGACGAAGCTGCTGACGGGGCAGATAACGAGCGGTGCCTTTTTGCATATTCCTAGCCTACTTGGCTTCAGGCCCATTGGGCACCTTCGTCGGCAGTTAGGGGCAGATTGTGGGCAATAACTATCTATTATTTTAGGTAAAGTTTTTCCCTGGTTTTCGTTTTGTGTTTTTAGCAAAATGTAGGTACGGTCACATATATAGGCAATGTCGCCGTGAGAGCTCAAGGAGTGAATAATGAGTTTTAGCCAGGATGAGACATGGGCTGCACGGGCTCTGTGTGCTGGTCAGGAACCGGATGCTCTATTTGTACAAGGAGCGGCGCAAAGACAGGTTCGTACCCGCTGTTTCGCTTGTCCAGTACGTCTTGAATGCCTAGCTGATGCCTTGCAATCGGAAGCTAACTACGGGGTGTGGGGCGGCCTGACCGAGAGGGAACGTCGCGCGATGTTGCGTCACTACGAGGACGTAACCGATTGGTGGCAATGGCTAAATGAGTCCCATGACGAACTGGCTGCCGAGCTCCGTCAACCAACCACCCCGAATGTTTTAGCGCGGGTGCGTTAGGCGCCTTGCTGCCCTTAGACTTGACCTATGACTAAATGGGAATATGCGACGATTCCGCTACTGTCGCACAATACGAAAGCGATTCTTGATAACTGGGGAGAAGACGGCTGGGAACTGGTTAGTGTAATTGCCGGCCCCAATGGTTGGGAAAACCCAGTCGCCTATCTAAAACGTCCTCGCGGTGAATAAGATGTCGACTGTTTCTCGCCGTTTAACCGAGGCTGGAATGCTATTGCCCCCAGTAGCGAGCCCGGTGGCGGCCTATACTCCCGCAATTGCCCTTGAGGGTGAGAGCGGATTACTGGTACGCACCTCCGGGCAGATTCCGGTAGTGGACGGAGAACTGGTGGCAACTGGTCTGGTGGGGGCAGAAGTTAGTCCTCAAGACGCTTATCGAGCAGCTCAGGTTTGCGCGCTTAATGCCCTGGCCGCCGCGGCTGAGGTGGCGGGCGGGGTGGATCGCCTAGAACGGGTACTTAAAGTGACCGTATTTGTAGCCTCTGCTCCCACTTTTACCGGTCAGGCGAGTGTGGCCAACGGTGCCTCCGATACTTTCGGGAAGCTTTTTGACCAACCCCATATTCGTTCCGCGGTGGGGGTGGCTGCCCTCCCCCTAGGAGCCCCTTGCGAGGTAGAGGTAGAGTTTCTGGCTCGCTCTTAAGGCGGGTTTTTAACGAGATTTCTTAGCATTCACGGTGGCGACCCGGCGCGCCGACCAGTAAACGATCCCGGTAAAGATTACGGTACCTAAGGCGCAAATAAGCTGCACTGATATCGCATGGTCGGCGGTGAGGGCAGCGATGGCAAACCCGTTAATCACGCAAAGCACCGCGGTAGCCCCCAGTAGGGGAGCTGCCGCCCGGTGAGCTTGGATCCAGGCGTTATCGCTGGCAGTGGTGGCGGTATTGACAATCCCCCAGCGGGAGGCGCGGGGCAGGTGGTGACGATGAAATAAGATCAGTCCCGCCCCCAGGTAGGCTGCCAGCAGGAGGTAGCAGATGCCAATAACCAAAGCCATCATTTATTCATTCTCTTTCTCCGGCGGTTTCACTTCTAACTTTAACGGATTTTCCCGGCGCTTCAACGCATCAGCCAGCGCAAATAGGAACGCGATAATGATGAAAGCTACTACCGCGGCCATTCCGTAGCTAAATGCCCCGGTGTAGGCGGCTCGAGCAGGCTCACTGCCGGCAGGGGCAGTGACGGTACCTAGCCGCAGGTAAAAAGCTAAGGTAGCGCCGGCCAGCCCGACTGCTCCTCCTACCCGTTGAGCAGTTTGGGAAATTCCTCCGGCCGCACCAGCTCTGCCCGGTGGTATCGAAAGCAGCGAGAGTGCTTGGGCGGGAGAGAAGAAAATTCCCGATCCTAAACCTGAACAGAACATGGAGACTATTAGCAGGTAGGGGATGCTCCCGGGGGAAGCAGTCCGGGTTATTAGCACGGTAACACTCAAAGAGACGATAACGAGGGCGCAGGCGATCACTAAAATCCCGCGACCCCATTTGAGGGTGAGTCGGGAAGATTGGGCGGAAGCAATTGCCGAGCCTAGCGCTAAGGGGATCTGTAAAAGTCCAGCTACCAAGGGGCTTATTCCTAATCCTTGTTGCAGATAAAGAGTGTAAATAATAAATAGCGCCGTCCAGCCTGCGCAAAATGCAGTCAGTACTATCGTACCCACCATATAGGAAGGATCTAGGAGTAGAGAGCGGGGCATTACTACCGGAATCTGGCGGTTTTCCCGGAAGTTTTCCAGTGCCCAAAACCCCAGAAAACCGAGGGCTCCGCCCGGTAGTAACAGCCAGCGCCAATTTCCAAGGCCTCCACCAGGCATAGTGGCATCAATAAAGGGATACATTAGCGCTAAAAAGGCTGCTGCCAGCAAAAAGATTCCCGGTAAATCAAGGCGAGTGTCGCTGGCGGTGCGGGTAGGATCAGAGCCAATAGTGCGGTAGGTGACGAAAATAATTACCGCGCAAATGGGGATATTGATTAAGAATGCGGCGCGCCACCCGAGATTGGTACCCAGTAGCGCGATTAGTACCCCACCCATAGTGGGACCGATGGCGGTGGCAATCCCGATAATCATTCCGAAGGATCCGTAGGCGCGGGTGCGTTCTTCCCCGTGGAAAAGTATCTGGATCAGCCCTAATACTTGGGGACTGATGATGGCGGCACCGATTCCGGCCAGTAGGCGCATCAATATTAGAATTAGCGGATTGGTAGCTAGACCTGCGCCTAAAGAAGAAATGGCGAACACTACTACCCCGATTACAAATAGGCGGCGGTGACCCCAAATGTCTCCCATTCTGCCTGCCGGAATTAGGGCAATCCCAAAAATCAGGGTATAGCCCGCCATTATCCATTGCACATCGCTGCTGGTTAACCCCAGTGCCTTGGTCATGGAAGGGATGGAAACATTGAGCATCGACAAAGCCAGTAAGGTCAGGGCGGCCGCCGAAAGCAGGGTGTAAAGTGCGCGGTAGCGTTGGCGCCGGTCTGGCTGTGGATTGTGCATCGGTTATAGCCTAAGGGGTGGCGGGCTGAAAGCGTTAGTAAAGCCCGTCAGGGTGCAGTAAGTGTCGCCAGTTAGTAACTTAGGAGGCCGATTTGGGGCGAAAAATTTCTGCGGAGAATGGGCAGGCGGCTCTGGCGGCCTGGAGCAAAGGAAATGCCAGCCGGGCGGACACTGGCACCGCGGTTCGTTACAGCCTGCAAGTGTTAGCTCAGCGTCATCCGGGGCAGGCGGTAGAAGTGAGGGTGCCGCCCTTTGGGGCAGTACAGATTGGCGCGGGAACCGTGCATCGGCGCGGAACCCCGCCAGCGGTGGTGGAAATGAATACGGATACTTGGCTCTGTCTCGCCACCGGGGCGTTTACCTGGGAAAACGCCGTAAACACCCAGAAGATTATCGCCACCGGCGTGGGCTCAGATTTAACTGCCTATTTGCCGGTGTTTTCCTCGCCGCGCCCTCGCAGCTAGGGGGTAGAGCTTAGCTAGTAGCGCATCGCGGTAGCCTGATTCGCTAAGGGGGAAACTATGCGCAACTATAGAAACTACCTATAGCTTAGAATATGGTTATTACAAGAAACAGCTCTCAGCAATTGATAGGAGCGATTTGAAAATGTCAGATTCACAGCGGCAGGTACCGCCTACTCCCGGATATCATTCGGCACCTGGAACTCCGCCGGAACACCGGGCGACTCCGGGAGTTCCGGCAACTCCCGGTTACCACTCGCCTCAAGATGGAGTATCGCCTCAGGGATCTGCCGGCTCCCAGGCCGGCGTTAATAGCACTTCGAATAGGGGCAGCGAAACCGTTCCACGCTATGTATCTCCGCAGCTAACTGAGCGGGAAAATGCCAGCGATAAAGCGACTGCCAGCAAACCGGCAGCTTCGGCGGTGGCAAAGACTGGATCTGCCCGTCCTAATTTGGGAAATCTGGTATCGAAACTATCCGACCAGGTGCAGGCACTGGTAAAGGGCGAGATTGAACTGGCTAAAGTTAAGGCCGCAAATATGGCTAAGCGTTCCGGGCTGGGAATTGCGCTCCTAGTAGTAGCTGGGGTGCTCGCCCTCTATATGTTGGGGTTCCTGTTTGGGGCAGCAGCCGAGGCTCTGGCACTGGTAGTACCGGTATGGGCGGCGAAACTGATTGTTGCCGCTATCCTCTTGGTGCTGCTGTTGATTTTGGCGCTGGTAGGCAAGGCGTCTTTACAAAAAGGAATGTCTGAAAAGCCCGACCCTCAAGAAGGTATAAAAGAAGGTATCGCAGCAGTAAAGAAAGGCTTGGAATAATATGACCGCACGTAGCGAAAGTCAGATTAAGGCAGATCTCGAGGCTGCCCGGGCAGACTTAAGTGGCACCGTAGAGGAACTTTCCGATTATTTTTCCCCGAAAGCTAATGTAGAGCGGGCAAAATCCGATGCCCAAAAGAAGGCGCGTGCCTTAGCGGATAAAGCTCAAGATACGGTACAACAGGCCAGTACCGGCAAACCAGAGGCTCTGGGAAAGGTGGCATTAGCTGCTGGGGGAGCCTTGGCTTTAGGAGTGCTGCTGGTGCGCCGGATACTAAAGTAACTCTAAAGCCCAGCTATTTAAACAGTAAGACTATTGTTATCGCCACCTGGTGTCATTAACCTCACCTGGCGGCTCAAATGGTCTTGGCGCCCGTAATGGGGTATCTTTTTATACAGAACATTTTAGAAGTTTTAGGGTGCGTTTAACGTATCCGTGATTATTGTGGAGGGGGTCACGCCATGGGGCGCGGCCGTCAAAAGGCTAAACAGACAAAAGTAGCGCGTAAGTTAAAGTACTACAGTCCCGAGACGGACTATGAAGCGTTGCAGCGTGAGCTGCAGGCTAAACAACGTGATCAAGCCGAAGAGGATAACGGCGACGATTACGAGGATTGGCGTAATCATATTCCGTCCGCGACTGATGACGATTGGTTTAATTGATAAGCTCGCGCCGGTGCTTAGTCACCGGTAATCCCCAAGGCATGCTGAAGTGAGCCTTGGGTTTCTATATTGCCTCTAGGCGCTAATCGTTAGCGGAGATCGCCTCTAAGACCGGTAATCTCCGGGCGTGGCGTGCCGGGGCTAGCGCGGCAATCGTTCCTACCAGCACCGCCAGTAGACAGATCAGCCCGAGCGAAGCCCAGGGTACCTCGATAATGCTGATCCCACGATCGGATAGGTAGCGGCAAACAAACACTGCCAGCGCGGTTCCACCGCCTATTCCCAGGAGGGTACCTGCCAGGGTTATTAGTACCGACTCGACGGTAATCATCAGAGATAGCCCTAGGGACGACAGCCCCACAGTGCGGATTAGCCCTAGTTCTCTAAAGCGCTGCTGCACCGAAAGCGATAGCGTGTTCATAATCCCTAAAGCTGCGATTATCAGGGATAATGCTAATAGTGCGTACAGGACTGACAAAACCTGATCCACCGTAGTTGCCACTCTATCTGCCGCTTCCTGATGCGTTTGCACCACCATAAAGGGGTTGTTGGAAACTACTTTTTGCACCTCGCGTTGTACTTTATCCAGGTCAGCCCCATCCTCGAGTTCAATGGAGGCACTGGTGGTAATATCGGCTGCTTCTGCACCTAGTTTGGTGGCCAGGGAGCGAGGCACCATTACATCCAGGAATATTAATTCGGTGTCGATAGTGGCGGCGATAGTAACTATTTCTTGCCCGTGAATCCCGCTGATCTCAATCTTGTCCCCGGGGACGAGCCCTCTAGATTTAGCCCAGGCGCGAGAAACAATTGCCCTAGGAGTTTCCAGTGACTGCGAGAAATAGTCTGCGGTTGAACCGCTAATTGGGGTTACCTTAATGTAGCGGTTGAACTGCGGATAGGTCACTTGCATCATGGTTTGCTCGGGTTTTTTCCCCGGAACCGTAATCCGAAAAAGCCCGATTCCAGTCATCAGGTCTACCTGTTTTACCCCAGATACCTGGGCGGCTTCGTTCAAAAGACTGGGAGAAAGCGAAACCACTGTTGGCTCCGTGCTCACCACCAAATCTGTGTTTATCTTTTCATCTATTACCGATTCGGTAGAGGCCTTGGTAGAGGCAGCCAAAGTCGCTCCCACTGCTACCAGGGCAACCCCGATCATGAGGGCGGCGGCAGTATCGGCCGTTTGCCGCAGGTTGGCAGTTAAGGTGCGCATCGCCAGGCGGGCATGAGGACGCAGCCACCAAATAAGTCCGGCTAAGACCCTAATGATTGCTGCGGATAAAGGAGTAACCAAAATTAGCATGGCCAGCAAAAATAAGGCGGCACCAATCCCGAGCCACAGGCCGTTTTGCCCGCTATCAGAAGAAGCCCACGCCAGTAGTCCCACTGCGAGCGCCAGCACCAGCGCCCCAATTATGGCTCGCGGCCATACTGGTTTTTGGGTTTGAGTATTCTGCCGCATTGCCTCTACCGGAGGCGTAAGTGCCGCTGATCTGGCTGGCCAGAGGGAACCGATTACCGTCACGATAATGCCCACTGCTAAAGCCAGGAGGCTAATCGACCAGGACCAGCTGATTTGTAAAGCTTCGAAACCGGCTTTCGCCAAGCCCCAGGACACCAGGCGAGTGAGTAGATATCCGGCTCCCACCCCGATCGCGGAGCCGAGGATACCAACTAGTAGGCCTTGTAGAGCCACAATCGAGAACACTTGTCCCCCGCTAGCTCCGATTGCCCGCAACATGGCAAACTGCGATTGCTCGGCACGTACCATCATTTGGAAGGTATTGGTAATAATAAATGTCCCCACAAATAGGGCGATTGCCGCGAATACCAGTAAAAATACGTTGACAAAATCGAGGGAGCTATTTGCTGCCGCATTTATCTCATCGTTGTATTCGGACTGGGTCATTACTTCCGCAGTCTTAGAAAACTCGTTGTTAAGCGCGGTACGCAGCTTCTGGGAGGACACCCCTTTTTCAGCGGTAATACCGATAGCATTCGTGGCTAGCGGCGGAGGTTTTTGGGTTAGAGGCACGAAGCCATCGGCATCGACAAAAACATAGTTGGTGAAAGCAACCGGGTTGGGGAATCGATAAATCCCGCTGACCGTAGCGGTTTTACCTTCGCTAGAAACGTATATTTTTAGTTTTTTCCCGGTGGTTACACCTAAACGTTTAGCGGCGGATTCTTCGAGGGCGACTTCTTGTTCACCGTGGGGAGCTTGTCCTTTTAGCAAGCGGGGTTGGGGGGAGTGACCCGGATATAGCACCTGCAAAACGGAGACTTGTCCTGCTTGCCCCAGACGTTTATTGTCCTGGTCGGCCAGCATGCACACATCCACTAAATAAGGATCAGCATACTTTACGCCTGCTACCTTTTCTGCTGCTTGCACGGTCTTTAGGGGCAGGCTTTCTCGCACGGGAGTCTGCCCTTCCCCTTTTTCACCCTGCATTTTTCCTACCAGGTAATACTGGTAAGTGTTGGTAGAGGCGATCAAGGAATCATAAGAATCGGCAAGGGTAGCGCGCAGCGCAAAAATTCCTGATAAGAAAGCCACCCCTAGCACCACTGCCAGTAGCGACATTTGAAAACGTCGCAGGTGGGCGCACAGGTTGCGCCAAGCTATCCTAATCATGCCTTATCCTGAGGAGTTTCAAAGGAATCGATCGCGTCCTGCGAGGAATCAAGGAGGGCTTCCGCCTTCTTAATCATGGCGAGCAAACGCTGCTTTTCCTGATTTAAAGTATCTTCCGGGGTGCGAGGTACCGATTTACTCGGTTTGGCTTCAATTGGCGGCATTTGATTCCCCGCAGATTTTTTGCTTCCTGCCTTGCTAGCGGTGACTTTTGGCTGGGCAGCGCCACCTGTCTGCTTGCCCGGGGTCTTTTTCGTGGCTGCTTCATTTGCCCGGGAATCGTTTATAGCTGTGGGCTCAGAATTTTCAGTGCTGGAAGTTTTCCTGGAGGCGGAGGCATCCTCTGCGTCCTCCCAAAATCCGCTAGTTTCCGCTACCGGATTGGAAAACACTGAATAAAGACCCGACCAGCGCTGGTTATCAGTCTTTTGGTCAGTCTTCCTGGGCGCGCTAGCAGCAGCCTTGCTTGCCTTGAAGCCACCGGGTGTGGAGGCAGGCGGTTTTGCCGGAGTGTGGGGGCGGGGCGAGCGCGCAGGCTCCGGCTTAGGCACGGTTTTTGAGGACGAGTGTTGCCTCGGTTTTTCTTCTTTAGTAGCTTTCGATCCCGGTTTGGGAGTCCATCCCTGCCAAGTAGTACCGCGTTCATCCCGAGTTTCCCGCACGCTGCCACTCAAGCGGGTAACGGGCATTTTGGAGGCGGCGGGCTCGGCCTGTTTAGCGGTGCTTCTAGGCGAGGCTACTTCCACCGGCGGGTTATTTTTCTTTTCTGGTGCCGTCTCCCGCTTCTTAGCCAATGCTCGTCGCGCGCCCTCCCGGGTACGCAATTCTGCGGGTACTACCGGTTTTCCAGCTCCCATTAGTGCGTGTAATGCCCCCGCATCTATGCCCCCAACTTTATTTGAGGCGGCGGGGCTAGGCGGTAGCTCAACTTGAGCGCCTCGAGCTAACTGTAAGTTTGCGAGGCGCGCCTGCATTTTTTCGTGATCTGGCCAGGCACCTGATTTGGTTCCAGCCGGCAAGAATGAGGCAGATTGCGGGCTATCCTTTAGTGATTGGCTGGCACCATTCGCGGTATTAGGTAGGGAATGCGCGGCCATAAACGCCGGTAATTTGGTTTGAGCCGCCAATATCCGTTCGCGTTCTGGGTTATCGAGTTCGGCCACAATCTTGCCATCGGATAGAAACAGGACGCGATCAGCATAGGCGGCCGCCGCGGCCTCGTGGGTTACCATCACTACTGATTGCCCAAAATCGTTAACTGCTTTACGCAGGTAACGCAGTACTTGCTCCGAGGATTCAGAATCTAGATTTCCCGTGGGTTCGTCTGCAAAAAGTACCACCGCATCTTGGAGGAGAGCTCTAGCGCAAGCCACTCGCTGCTGTTGCCCGCCTGAAAGCTCTGAGGGACGATGATTTAGACGATCTTGCAACCCCAATGCCGCGACCACCTGTTCGAAGCGTTCTGAGGGAAATTTTCGACGTGAGATTTCGAAAGGTAAAACAATGTTTTCTTTCGCGCTTAGCGTGGGGATTAAGTTAAATGCCTGAAAAATAAAACCGATATGATCACGGCGCAGCCGAGTGAGCCGGCGCTGGTTCATCCCTACGATCTCGGTATCGTCAATTTTAATAGAGCCGGAAGTCGCGGATTCAAACCCCGCCAGGCAGTGCATAAAAGTCGATTTACCAGACCCGGAGGGGCCCATAATCGCGGTGAAGTGGCGGCGAGCAATCCCGATGGAAATACTATCCAGAGCACGTACCTTGCCGGCTCCCGACTCATAATCTTTGGTCAGGTGGTTGACCACAATCACCGGGTCTCCAACCTTAGAAGGCAGTTTAAGACCGGATTTCAGGCGGCTGTCTTGGGAGTTCACCATGTGTTTTATGTTATCCCATACCTCCAGCAGTGTCGTTAGTGCCACTCGCATCAATATTGCACAGCCGGGATTACCAGGAAGTTTTCCTAACTTGGTTATTTGTAAACCGATCCGCGAACTATGGCTCCGCTAGATTCGCAAGCAGCCTAGGAAGGAGAGGAAATGGCAAGTGAGGTGGCGATTGCTGCCGCTATTAGCGAGGAGATACGACAAGCGGCGCTGGTGGCAGACAGTGCCGCAGGAGAAGTGGCCGGGATGGATTTGCGTGAACAGTGGACATCAGATGCAGCTACAGCTGCACAAGGAACTTTGAGGCGTGACGAGCAGCACCTGATTGCGCTAGCTAGAGCCGCCGTAGCGGCGGATAGCTTAGCCCAGGAAGCAATCTTGGCGCTGCTAGCCTTACAGCAGGCGGGAAAGTAACTATGTCCTCCGATGATCATTCCCTACCGATTAGCGTAGTTGGCGGTCACCAGCTGGGTATTAACACCGCGGTTATTCGCGCTAATGCGGCCAGCTTAAACAGTGTTTTAGAAAAAATTTTGCAGGTCAGACGGATTGCCAGTCAGGCAGCAAACTCCGCTGCCACCTTGCCGCAGATCTCGGTAACGCAGCGACTGGTTTCCGCGTTGCAGATGCTTGCGGAATCAGCGATAGATCTTTCTCTCCGGATAGGTTTGCTACAAAATAACTTGCTGCTGGCTGCAGCTAGATACGAAAACTGCGAGGCGCGTTCACGACAGATAGTTTCTTCATTAGATGTGCTTTCCAATTTCCTAGCCTTCGGTCTGCTTCCGGGAGTGCTGTTATGGAAAAAATCTGATGAGTCCTTAGACGATTCTGCACTGTGGGTTTCACAAAATGACCGGCACCGCGAGAATTCTTTCCTCGCAGCCCTAAAGGAGCAGGGTGAAAACGGCAACGGGTTGATAGTGCAGTTCTTGTCCGCCCGGCTCGCCCAGCAGATTGCCGCTTTTCAAGGACCGGGTTCGCTATGGGTAGCCCCCAAAATCGATGGTAAATCTCAAAAAGTTTCCGCTCCCTTAAACATTTCTGGACTGGTCAGCGAATTTAATCAAGCAAAAGCGTTTCCCGACCACGGCGAGTTGCGGGTAGTCAAATATCGTACCGGTAATCGGGTTGCTTGGCGGGTAGATATCCGTGGCACCCAGGTTTGGACTCTTACTGGGGCAAATCCTCAAGATATGCGCACTAATTTGCAAACTAATGCTTCGGGCAGGGCAGGAAACTCCGATATGACCAATGCGGTGACTAGAGCCTTAGATCAGGCCGGGTATCGCCACGGGCAACCGGTAGAACTGATAGGTCATTCGCAAGGAGGGGCGGTGGCAGCACAATTAGGTGCAAATCCCGCTTTGGCAAAAAAATACAATATAAAAAGCGTGGTAACCCTGGGTTCTAATACCGGCAATTATCGTCCGGCGCCAGGAGTCCATATGGTTTCTCTAGAAAACTCTGCCGATATTGTGCCCCGGCTTGACGGACAGAGAAATCCCAATGTTCCCAACCTGACCACGGTGCGAACCTATAAGAACTACCACAGTGTAGGAGGCAATCATGCTAAAGAACTATATGGTGAGGTCGCGAAGGCATGGGAGCGGTCAGGAGATGGAGACTATGCGCGTTTCATCGAAACGCGTAACCACAACTTGGGGATTAATAGGACGACCAAAGCCACGGCACAATCATTTGTAGTGCAACGTATGGAAGCTCCGCGTCCGGCAAATCCTAGAACCATAAAACGGCTTATCTCCGCCTTTTAATGGGGTTACACCAGTAAAGTAATAATGATCAGCATCGCCACCGCTATCTCCGCAAAACCTATCCGCGATACCGTAAGTGCTTGCGGATATTTCTTTTGCAATAGCGGCACCGCAATCGAGCGCGCCAGCAGTAGCACCCAAACCAACAGATGCCACCAGGTAACCCAACCTAGAATGAATAATGCCAGAATAACCGCAGTTAGTACTGCATGAGCAGCTATCGAAAAGAACCAGAACGGCTGCGAATTTCGTCGGCGAACCAAAGAACGCACATAGGGAATAGTTGACCAGTAGTAAGAGGTAACCACCCAAGCTACTACCAACATCCAGCCCCAACCTTGCAGATTCCCGGTAGGAGATACCACCCAGTCAACATTACTGGTAGCAGTGTGTTCCAACCAGGGAATAGCAGCGAAAGATCGCGAAAACTGAGTACCGATATCGTAGGAAACTAGGCTCATGACGCCAGTTGCCAAAATGGTGCTGGTGCGTGCCAATAAAGATCGTTCCCGATGGCGAACTGATTCGACCACTGCGATTACGATTAGCGGGAAAAATACTAGGGTCCACTCCAGCAGCGGAGGTGCTACCAGCAGGCTGATGACCCCTAAAATTAGCGTTATCGCACCATAAATTTGCAATGGAGTGAAGTAACGATCTTTACGGTGGGATCGCAACCAGAGTCCCCCCGCATTAAAGGCGAAATATCCGCAAATCCACAGTGCAAATACCAGCCAATGAACTGGATGAAGCGAAGACTCTACCACTCCAATCCAGTAGGGTAGCAGCGCCATCGCATAGGCACCCTCTTGCGTCGGCATCCAACCGTTGCGTGCCCATTTGCCCCAGCGGTTTGATTTTTTATCAAGCTGGTAGATGATACGGAGATCGTCTTCGCGTTTATGTGGCTTTTTTATCTGCGAAAAATCGTTTTTCACTACCCGGCGAAAGCGGGAGGTGTGAGCCTTCACTCCCGGTACTTGCAGTTTTTCCGAGGGCGCAGAAAGCTTTTCGCCTTTCCGGGAATCTTCTGCAGATTTTGCCAACTGGTCGCTAGGCGGGGGACTGTCAGCGTTAGATTCCCCTAGCAAGGGGGCATGAATCTTTTGCAAGTTACCGGTGTTGGGGACGGCAGTTACCCCGCCGGTGATAGTAGCGGAAGCACCGTCCTCGGCACTGAAGCCCTGTGGTTTTCTAACCAGCAGAGAACGCCGGATAGGGGGATCGGAGCTGGCATCGCGAGGAGCCGCGTCCGGGCGGTCTTTACTATCCAAGGGGGTATGATTCTCGCCCTCTAAGGGTTCTGAAGGGGCGGGCGTATTAGAGGAAGGCTGCGGAATTGTGCTGCGTACCGGGTGTGCCCCTGAGGGCGTCCCGTCCGGTTTGACCTCGTCTTTGCCCCCTAAATCTTCGGGCTTAACGGCTTCATACGCATTTTGCACATGGGCAACCGTACTATGAACAGATGAGATTGTGCTTAATAGACGCTCACGAAGCGGTAGCATTTTGGTCTCGTTTAGATATAAAAGTGCCGATAAGAACTACTAATAACACTTAGGTCACATTTTTTCTGACGGGATAAATATGCGCTCAGGTATTTAAGATACATTTGCGTCAGGGAATCCCTTATCAGTTAAAAAACCTCATAAACTTAAATTCCCTGGTAATGGCAATTTAACAATTAAATGCCCCTTAGCTGAGATCGCAGTCCTAAGGTAAAAGTATGACTGAAGTTCGTATTCATGGCAGAGGTGGCCAAGGCGTCGTAACTGCTGCTGATCTGATTGCCTATGCGGCATTCACCGATGGGCATCATGCGCAGGCGTTCCCTTCTTTCGGTTCGGAGCGTACCGGTGCGCCGGTAGTTTCCTATTGCCGGATTGCAGATAAAGAAATCCGTACCCGCGAACCCGTTCAGGAACCCGATTTGGTGGTGGTGCAAGATGCAACCCTACTGGCGATTATGGACGTGTTTTCGGGTCTGAAACCAGACGGTTTCGCGCTGGTAAACTCGGCCAAGTCGGCCGCTGAACTGGGGATCGAGGAAGTAATCACCGCCCACCCGCAAGGACACGTGGTGATGATACCGGCTACCGAGATCGCCAAGAAACACCTGGGTCGTCCGCTACCGAACGCAGTAATGCTGGGGGGAGCAGCCGCCCTCACCGGGTTAGTGCGCCTTTCCAGTGTTACCCAGGCGATTCAAAACCGTTTCCACGGCAAAGTCGGTGAAGGCAATGTGGCCGCCGCGGTCGCCGCCTACGAAATGGTCAGTTCGATGAAAGAAGAGGCCAAGTAACGTGCTAAAACAGATTGAAGGTTCGCAAGCTATTGCGCAATCGGTTGCCGCCTGCAGCCCGGAAGTTGTCAGTGCTTACCCGATTAGCCCCCAAACCCACATAGTGGAGGCTCTATCTGCCCTGGTTAAAGCAGGCAAGATGGGCAGCGCGGAATATATTAACGTAGAATCCGAGTTCGCAGCCATGTCGGCCTGCATCGGGGCTTCGGCAGTAGGGGCGCGTACCTATACCGCGACTGCCTCCCAGGGATTGCTCTACATGGTAGAGGCAGTTTATAACGCTGCCGGACTCGGGCTGCCCATCGTAATGACGGTGGCTAACCGGGCTATCGGCGGGCCTATCAACATTTGGAATGACCATTCCGACACTATGAGCCAACGCGAATCCGGGTGGCTGCAACTATTCGCTGAGAACAACCAGGAAGCCTCGGATCTGCACGTACAAGCGTTCAGGATCGCCGAAGAGCTTTCGGTGCCAGTAATGGTGTGTATGGATGGCTTCATCTTGACCCACGCAGTTGAACAGGTAGATGTTCCGGAAAAAGAGCAGGTAGAAAAGTTCCTGCCTCCCTACACTCCCCGGGTCGTCCTCGACCCAGCCGATCCGATTACTATTGGCGCGATGGTAGGGCCGGAAGCGTTCACCGAAGTAAAGTACCTCCAACACGTCAAACAGCTGCAAGCTTTAGAGCTCATACCCAAAGTACAAGCAGAGTTCAAGAGCATTTTCGGGCGCGATTCCGGCGGGCTGGTTCGTCCCTACCGGATCGAGGACGCGGAAACCGTCATCGTGGCGATGGGTTCGGTGCTGGGCACCATTAAAGACGTAGTAGACCAGCGGCGCGAAGCGGGCGAAAAAATCGGGGTGCTGGGGATTTGTTCTTTCCGACCCTTCCCCTTCGAGCAGGTAGCCAAGTATTTAGGGGGTGCCAAGCGCTTTGTGTGCCTAGAGAAAGCCTTCTCCCTAGGTATCGGGGGAATCGTAGCTTCTCATTGTCGCTCTGCGCTTTCGCGAGCCGGCAAATCAGTTCGTGACTATGAAGTGATCGCCGGTCTGGGCGGACGCAATATCACGGAGCGTTCCCTGGAACAGGTGCTGGATCAGGCAGCCGCCGATCAGCTAGAACACCTAACCTTCTTGGATCTGGATCAAGAACTGGTTGAGGCGGAGCTGGAACGGGAAAAATCCACCCGGCGTTCTGGTCCGATCAGTGAAAACATTCAACGTCACGCCACTCAGCGTGCCAATGCGGCGCGCGGAATTTAGGAGGCAGGCCATGTCAGCAACTATGAGTGTTCCGCTTCCGGCACCGCAGTTTCGCGAAAGCGCCGAAACCGCGATTCCGGCACGCGAAAATGTAAAGTTTTACCAGGTAGGCTCCTATGCGGTGGGTAATCGCCTCGCGGAACTAGATTATCGTTCCGTCCAGTCTGACCCGAACCGGATCAACTCGCTAACTTCCGGTCACCGCGCATGTCAAGGCTGCGGGGAAGCCTTGGGTGCGCGTTACGCCCTCGACACCGCGATGGATGCCGCCGATCGAGACCTGGTGGCGGTTAACGCCACTGGCTGTCTGGAGGTTTTTTCTACTCCTTACCCCGAAACCGCTTGGACGATTCCTTGGGTACACTCCCTATTCGGCAATGCTCCCGCAGTAGCTTCGGGGGCAGCGGCGGCGCTGCGCGCCAAGGGCAAGAAAACCCGAGTGGTTGCCCAGGGTGGTGACGGCGGCACCGTGGATATCGGGATGGGCTGCCTGTCAGGCATGTTTGAACGTAACGACGACGTCCTCTATATCTGCTATGACAATGGCGCCTATATGAATACCGGGGTGCAGCGAAGCGGGGCGACTCCGCCCGCTGCCCGCACTGCTACCACCCAGCCGGTAGGCGAAAACCCCGGAAACGTGTTTGGCCAGGGTAAAGATGTACCGCGAATCGCCATGGCACACGAGGTTCCTTATGTAGCTACCGCCACCGTCGCGGATTTGCGCGACCTGGAATACAAGGTACGCAAAGCCATGCAGTTCCACGGGTCTCGCTATATTCACGTACTGGTGCCGTGCCCGCTGGGTTGGGGATCTGCTTCTAACCTGACTATTCGCCTGGCGCGTTTAGCTACCCAATGCGGACTGTTCCCGGTTTACGAGGCCGAGAACGGGGAAATCACTTCGGTTACCAAATTGCGCCGCCCGGTGCCGGTCACCGAATATATGCGTCCGCAACGCCGCTTCGCCCACGTATTTAAGAAAGGGCAAGAAGAGGTCTTGGAGCGGATGCAACAAATCGCGGATCGTAATATCCGCCGCTACGGCCTCATCGATCCGGAACAACTGGATGAGGACGTACTGGAGCGGATTCTGGCGGCGGGTGAAGACCCCGAGGGGCGCTTTACCCAACGCATTATCGAAGAGGCTTCGAAAGCCAAACGTACCCAAAGCGACGCTTTTTCTGCGGATGACCGCCCGACTTCTGGGGCAACTTCTGCTTCCGCGATGCGTCATATTGCCGGAAACTCGGCTTCAAAGGGGGATAACTAAATGAGTCAAACTGCTCTGCCCACTCCGGAGATTCGCAGTGAAGATACCGCTCCTTGGGCGGTGACTTTGAATGTGGGGTCGTCGCTGGCGAATGAAACCGGTTCTTGGCGTACTGAACGTCCAGTATATGTATCCATGCTGCCCCCCTGTAATAAGGCTTGCCCCGCCGGTGAAAACGTCCAAGCATGGCTATACCACGCCGAAGAGGGCGACTACGAGGCCGCTTGGCGCGAAATCATGGTAAACAATCCACTACCTGCCACTATGGGGCGGGTTTGCTACCATCCTTGCCAAACTGCCTGTAACCGCGGGCAAATGGATGAAGCCGTAGGGATTAACGCGATTGAACGTTTCCTGGGCGATAAAGCCATTGAAGAGGGCTGGAATGTAACTATAGATGCGGCTCCCAGCGGTAAACACGTACTGGTAGTGGGGGCAGGACCTTCCGGGCTGTCTGCTGCCTATCACCTGCGCCGTCTCGGTCACGAAGTTACCGTAAAAGAAGCTGGCCCCATGGCTGGCGGGATGATGCGTTTTGGGATTCCCAAGTATCGTCTGCCGCGTGAGGTACTAGATGCCGAGATTAAACGGATCGAAGACCTGGGAGTACGTTTCGAGTTCAATGCCAAAGTCGAAAATGTTGACGATGTGGCCGATGACTTCGATGCCGTATTCTTGGCGGTGGGGGCGCATGTAGGTCGTCACGCTGATATTCCTGCCGGTGCCAGCGCTAAGGTAATGGACGCCGTGCAGATGCTCGCCGAAATGGAAGGCGAAGAAAAACCGATGGTGGGACGGAAAGTTGTGATCTATGGCGGGGGTAATACCGCGATTGACGCTGCTCGTACCGCCAAACGTCTGGGCGCAGAAGAAGCGGTGATTGTGTATCGCCGTAACCGTGACCGGATGCCTGCCCATGATTCCGAGGTGCGTGAAGCCGAGGAAGAAGGGGTGATGATGCGGTGGCTGTCCACCATTAAACATATTGATGGCGGCAAGCTCACGGTAGAGAAAATGGAGCTGGACGAGAACGGCTTCCCCCAGCCTACCGGCGAGTTTGAAGAACTCGGCGCTGACTCGGTGGTGATGGCGCTAGGTCAGGAATCTGACTTGGGCCTGGTAGAGCGTGCCCGCGATATCGAAATCGAAAAGGGAGTCGTCCAGGTTAACTCGCAGATGATGACCGGGCGTCACGGTGTGTTCGCCGGCGGGGACATGGTTCCTTCCGAGCGTACGGTTACGGTAGCGATTGGCCACGGCAAGAAAGCCGCCCGCTATATTGATGCTTTCCTGCACGGCACCGAATACCACAAGCCTCCGGTGACTGGGGATGCCACCTATGATCGCCTGACTAACTGGTATTACGCGGATGCTCCTCACCGGGTACGCGCCAAGATTGAATCTGCCCGGCGCTCCTCGACCTTTGACGAGGTAGTGCAAGGCTTAGATCAAGAGTCTGCCCTATTCGAGGCACGGCGCTGCATGTCTTGTGGCAACTGTTTTGGTTGCGATAACTGTTTCGGGGTTTGTCCTGATAACGCCATCAAGAAGATTAAACCGGGTGAGTACGAGTTCAAGTATGACTACTGTAAGGGATGCGGGATTTGCGCTGAAGAGTGTCCTTGTGGCTCTATCTTGATGATCCCGGAGGAAAACTAGCTACTCTCAAGGATTTCCCTGCCCAAGTAGGCGGCCTTTAATGGGCGTTTACCGGGCGGGGTTTTCCTGTTTTCCGCGCTTAACGTACCCACGCCCTCGTTTGTGAAGCAGTCGGATATCAGGGTTGCGTGCCTCGCGAGAGTTTCGCTGCTTTCTATCTTCGCCGTATGCCTCTGCCAGAGGTAATCGCGTATTTATCCGGATTATCCGGTGATTAGGCGCGCCAAAGAGTAGATCGGAACCGCGATGAACAAGGTGGGCAGGAGAGCTAAGGTGAGTTGTCGCCAACGGTAGTTTTTGCCTGCCGGCACCATAAATAGCACGTTGATACAGGCGACCAGCAGCCCAGATAGGAATCCTAAACCCACAGTCATGATCCAGATCGCCAAGGCAGGATTGCGGTAGGCAAAAGGAATCGCTAGGGCTAAATCTGAGTATTGGTAGAGCACAAAATACGTCAGCAAGCCCGAGGCGAGGATCCCGGCTAAAGAGCAATATAGCCAGCGGATACTGGCATATTTGGTGGGGAGTGCCAAGGTTAGGCAAGCCAGTCCCATGGCGGGTAGTGCTGCCATTGCCAGCAGATTCATAGTGGGGTAGGCGATGACCAGACCCCAGGCGGATCCTGCTGCTACCAGGGCACATCCAGCGATAGTGCTAGCTAGTGACCAGGTAGTTAAAGGGCGATGTTTTCCCCGGGTCATTTCGGCGATAAAAGCTGCCAGTACACACCAGGAAAGTACCAGTGGAACCCAGGTGAGATTATTGGTTAAGAATGCGGCCAGGAGGCAGCCGATTCCGGCGATTACCACCACTAAGCCGGTTCGCCCCGGGCTGGGCGCCTGAGAGAGGTTGCCCCAAGTTAGGGAGACCGCGATGGTCACCGCGGCGGCAGTAAGTACCGCCAAATAGGGGTTCCAATAGAGGAAGAAAAGCATCGCTAGGGGAGGCAGGGCAGCAAGTAGCGTTACCCACCAGTTGCGAGCAGCTATGGGGGAAACCGCGTTTTGGGGAGGTTTAGTAGCCACATTTGGCAAGCCGGACGCGCTTTTTAGGGGGTTTCTGCCGATAGGGGCAGGGGAGTCTGTTGGCGCAGACGGGTTCGCGCCGCTCGGGGTTACCTGCGGTTTGGTTGCCGAATCTTCCATATTTTCGATTCTCTCCCGGTTTTGCTCTTCGCCCAATTGCGTCACTTTTATAGCTAGTGCCTTACTTACTCTACTAGGCTGTAGCTCATGATGGATTTACCTTTAGGCTTAGCGAAAGAATTAATCCCCCTGGCGTGGCTACTGGGATCTTGGCGAGGGTGGGGAACCGCGCGTTTGCCTAAAGAAACGGAAACTGAAAGCGCAGAGCGGGAAGAATGCTTTATTTGGCAAGAAACTACTTTTCGTGCCACCGGAACAAGTCTGCAGCAAGCCACCCTCACCTGGTTGGCAGAGCCGGTCGCCGAAAAACCGGATATGCAGGCGGATGCGGCTACCGGCCTATCGCAGTTGCGCCGCGGGGCTTTGCTTTGGCGGGAGGATACTTCTTGGCGAGTAACTGCCGCCGCTCCGGCCGATAGTGAGCAAGAGGCGCGCTCGCGTTCCCGCCTGACTTCTGCTGGCGGCCCCTACACCGCCGAGGTTTCCTGGGAGGCGGTGTCTATGGGGCCGCGGATTATGCTTTCTTCCCGGCGCGTACCTGCGCCCCTTGAGCAGCTTTCGCGAATGATGGGATTAGTTTCTTCGGAACTGTTCTGGGCGCAAGATTCGGTGCTTCCAGGCCAAGATTCCGAATCTGATTTTTCGGCGCGTCTATTGCGCCTGCCCGCAGGAGAGGAGACTTTGAGCGCCCCCGGGGTGACGTCTTTACCCGCTGGGGAATATCCGCGGCAAGAGCTAGATAAAGAGGAGGCCGCGGAGGCCAACGAGGCGAAAGATACCGGGCAGACTGCAGGCGGCCAGGAAGCTGCTGATCCGCACGAGGAGAATCCGGACATTAGCCGGGAAGAAGGAGCCTAATAGTGACTTTTGTAGACAACCAAGTGGCGTTGCGCTGCGGACACGGGATCGCGGAAACCGGGCTCCAGGTCATCAGCGTGTCTGGCCCGGACGCCCCCTCCTGGCTAACCACCCTATCTTCACAAGTGGTAACCGGTATGGCTGCGGGGGAGAGCCGGGAAATGCTGTTCTTGGATGCCAATGGCCGGGTCAGATTTGCGGCTGGAATTGTTTGGGCTGGCGAGGTTGCTTGGCTGTTTACCGCGGATGCGCTGGCTTTGGCGCAGTTTTTAGAATCCATGAAATTCATGTCGCGGGTGGAGATTGCCGTACGCACGGAGCTCGCGGTTTGGGGTTTTTTCGCCCCCAGCCTAGCCGAGGAAGTGCTGGCACAGTTTGGGCAGATTTGGACAGACCCTTGGCCGGGAATAACTGCTGGTGGCACCGCCTATTCTTCCCGTTCTCAGGCTCATCCGGGGCAGGATTACCCCGCGCGTCTGGGGGTAGTTCCGGTGGAAAAGACTGCCGCAGTTCGCGCCCAGTTACTTACGGAGTGGGAGCAGCTTTCTTGGCCACGAGAAACAGAGGATGGATACAGTCTGGTTGCTCCGGTTTTTGCTGCCGCGGCTGATTGGCGGGCTTTGCGGATAGCGGCTTTGCGCCCCTAC